>JAIXOS010000430.1 GCA_027486695.1 Chitinophagaceae bacterium
CCTCCGTTTCGCCATTGTACACCATGGCTCCGTAACGTACCGCATTACCAATTTGCACTTGTGCTACATCCTTCACCAATACGGGTGTTTGCTGATTAACTCGCTTAACAACAATGTTTTCCACATCGGCTATTGATTGTACCAAGCCCTCACTTCGAATAAACAAAACATTGGGGCCTTTTTCAATATATGCCCCTCCGGTATTTTGGTTATTAGTTTCAACGGCTTTGTAAACATCGGTAATTGACAGTTGATAGCTCGACAGCTTGTGTGTATTCACGGCAATTTCGTATTGCTTGGAAAGTCCGCCAAACCCACTTACATCCGCAACGCCCTCGGTACCAACCAATTGCCTACGCACCAACCAATCTTGGATGGTACGCAGTTCGGTTAGTGAATACTTGCCTTCGTATCCCGGTTTGGCTTTCACTACATATTGAAAAATTTCTCCTAATCCCGTTGAAATAGGCCCCAATTCGGGCTCACCCATTCCCGGAGGGATGCTTTGCCGCACTTGGTTAAGTTTTTCACTTACTTGTTGACGCGCCCAATACACATCTATTTTATCTTCAAAAACGATGGTCACCAAACTAAGTCCAAACCTGCTAAAACTACGTTGCTCGGTAATACCCGATATATTTCTTGTGGCTTGTTCAATTGGTTGTGTGATAAACCGTTCTACATCGGGCGCACCCAAACTAGGACTTTGGGTAATGATTAATACTTGGTTGTTGGTAATATCCGGCACAGCATCAATTGGCAATTGTGTAACTGCGTAGGAGCCCCAACCAATGAGTCCTAGAACCATTAATACAACAAGGAGTTTGTTGCGAATAGAAAAATGGATAATAGCATTTAACATGCAATAATATTTAATAATAAAAAAAGAGGAAGAAAATAAATACCTGAAACACCCACACTTGACTATTCAGCAATAGCCAAACTGTTGCACAGGCCGAGATTCACCGGTACAAAAGAAATTATCTATACAAAAAATGCCATAAAATGCCTACTCAATAGTACATTGAAGGGCAGATAGCCTTGTAAAGACAAAAGTGTACGTACTTATTTAGGCTAATTTGGGCGGTTGAAAAACATCGTTTGGATGAATTCGATAACTGACTTGCTCATTTTGCGTAGAAAAAACTACTGCAGACGTAATAATGACGGGAAGATGTGAAATACAGAAGAAAGGTGCCGGAACAGTTGCAAAAAAAACGTTACAGCTATCGGCATTGTGTGTTTTAAAAGGCAATTGCATGTCCTGCTGAAAGTCGTCGTCAATAACCATTTTTTCAGCATAATGTTCTTTCATAAATGCCACAAACGACATTCCTGCATTTTGTGCTTTGTGCTGCCGATAATGCTGTACCAACTTAGGTAGTTTGCACAGTTGGTACGCTTCGGTAGCACCAAAGAAATAGAGCAACAATAAAAGCGTAGCGACTATTTTTTTCACTTGGTAAAGATAGTATGTAAAACGTGATGAAACTCGCCGGTAAAGAAAGTTGTCGCTGCAACTAACCTCGACTAGCAATAAGTAAACTCAAATCGGTATATTTTAAATTGAATTTCTGACTAATATACCTATTTGTCAGCGCCCCTTTGAACAAATAAATGCCTTCCCGAATATTCAAGTTTCGCCAAATCATTTCATCAATTCCTCCTTCGTTACCAATGCGCAACAACAACGGCATCATCACATTACTAATAGCCTGACTTGCTGTTCGTGCAAAACCACTTGGAATATTGGGCACACAATAATGTAGCACATCGTGACACACAAACACCGGGTTTTCGTGGGTGGTGAGCCTGCTTGTTTCAAAACAGCCTCCTCTATCTATAGCGACATCTAAAATAATACTTCCCGGACGCATATTGGCAACCATTGCTTCGGTTACTACCATTGGGGCTCGCCCATACTCGTTGCTGAGTGCACCAATTGCTACTTCACAAGTTTTGAGCTGTTTGGCCAAAATACGAGGTTCCAATACGCTTGTCCAAACCCTTTGTCCTAGATTGTTTTGTAATTGCGTAAGCCTATATACATCATTGTCAAATACTTTTACACTAGCACCTAGTGCCAATGCATTACGGGCTGCAACTTCGCCCACAATACCTGCGCCAATTACCACCACTTTGGTAGGCGGAATACCACTAATGCCACCGAGCAATACCCCTTTGCCTTTGTTAAAACTACTCAGATACTGTCCGGCAATCAACATTAATGCACCTCCGGCAATTTGACTCATGCTTCGAACAATGGGGTAAGTTCCGTTATCGTCTTTCAAATTTTCAAAACTCAATGCGGTAACCCTTTTATCCATCAATTTTTCTACCACTGCCGTTTCAAGTGCCGAATGGTGTACCGGTGAAATGATGGTTTGGTTCATTTGTATCAAATCAATATCTTCAGCTACCACGGGTGCACTTTTTACCAAAAGTGGGGCTTGGTAAACAGCCGCTTTATCGTACGATATGCGAGCCCCTGCTTCGCTATATTCCTTATCTTGGTAATGGCTAGCCACACCCGCTTGATGTTCCACAATAACTTCGTGACCATTGTTTACTAGCACTCCTACCGCTTCGGGTGTGAGGCCAATTCTATTTTCCTGAAAGGCAAATTCTTTTGGAATGCCTATTTGCAAAGGCACTCCTTTGGGTTTTATGGCCAAGGTTTCTTCTAAGGGGGTATAATTAAATGAGGTTGCAATAAAAGGTTTACTTGTTGCCATAGCAGTAGTTGGTATTGTTGGGGTATTTAGTTAAGGTACACATTATTGTGCAAATGCCGCTACATTGGGTTTTGCGTATACAGTCTTCTAGTTTCAGGATCAATTATTTCAATTACCAAGTGCCACGTATTTTCCGGCAACAATTCGGGGGCCTTTTCGGGCCATTCAACCAAACACCATTGCCCACTTAGCAGGGCATCTTCTACACCGGCTTCAATTGCTTCGGCAGCATTTTTTAACCGATACCAATCCATATGGTACACTTGCTGCCCGTTGTTGGCTTCGTACTCGTTGATAATGGAATATGTAGGACTTCCTATACCCGACAACACACCTATATGGCTAGCAAGGGCTTGCACAAGTGTTGTTTTACCAGCACCCATAGGTGCATACAAAGCCCAAACCAAATAGTCCTTTCCCTCTGTGCACAACAAGGCCGCTATTTGGGGTAACTGATGAACTGTGTAAACGACATCCATTTAGCAAAGATACAAGCGGCAAGGTGCATTCCTGCTATTTATCATGTAGCCTAGGGGGGAATATTATCCTCTTATCGAAACCTTCCGCGCCCGCTAAACGGTAACTTTGCACTTTGCATCTCTATTTAAACAGATAAAAGAATGGAAAAAGTACAATTACAGGTTACCGGCATGGACTGTACCAACTGTGCCCTAACCATCAACAAATATTTAACCAAAAAAGGCTTAGAAAACGTAAAGGTGAATTTTGTAAGCGGATTGGTAACTTACGATTATCATCCCACCATATCGGAAAGTGTTATTCAAGAAGGCATCCATAGCCTAGGTTACAATGTGGTAGGTAATACCACTATACCCACCAAAACCCAAATTGTCTGGCTCTCTAATCATTGGCAACGATTTCTTTTTTGCGCATTGTTTTCGCTACCTCTAATGCTCCATATGGTGCCGGGGCTACATGTGCATTGGTTAATGAATCCGCTTGTACAATTGGCATTTACACTTCCGGTTTACATAGTAGGTATGCAAGTATTTGGCAAAAGTGCATTTAATAGCGTCATGAAGGGCATTCCGAATATGAACGTATTAATTACTCTAGGTGCTACTGCAGCATTAGCATATAGCTTGTACGGAACAATTACACAACAAGCTGCGCATTTTTTATTTTACGAAACTACAGCCACCATTATTACACTGGTTTTTTTTGGTAATTGGCTCGAAGAACGTTCCTTACAACTTACTCAAAAAGCCTTACAAAAGCTGATTGTAGAGCAAAAAGTGATGGCCAATATGATTGCATACGATGACAAGCACGAAGAACATATTTTTCCGGTGGAGAGTAGTGCCTTACGAGTTGGTGATTTGATATTAATAAAAGATGGCGAACACGTACCGATGGATTGTAAAATACTTTGGGGCGAAGTTGGTGTAAATGAAGCGATTGTTACAGGAGAAAGCGCTCCCGTTTTCAAAAAAATGAACGATATGCTAATTGGTGGCAGCATTATTAACAATGGTTCGGTAAAAGCATATGTGACCGCTATTGGGCAAGATGCCGTTTTGGGAAATATCTTAAAATTGGTACAAGATGCCCAATCTGAAAAGCCCCCAATTCAACAATTGGCAGACAAAATAAGCGTTATATTTGTTCCCTTAGTCAGTAGTATTGCGCTATTGTGTTTTTGCAGCAATTGGCTTTTTTTACATCATACGGTTACAGAAAGCCTACTGCGCAGCATTGCTGTTTTAGTAATTGCCTGTCCTTGTGCTATGGGCTTGGCTACTCCCGCTGCCATAGCGGTAGGATTGGGGAGAGCCGCCGGAAAAGGTATTTTATTTAAAAATGCCACAAGCTTAGAAACATTTAGCCACATTAAAGCCGTCGTATTCGACAAAACCGGGACGCTTACAACCGGAAATTTTACCATTAACCATTTTACAAGTTTAGAACTTTCCGATGCCGATTTTCAGCAATTGGTTTTTTCGATCGAAAAATTTTCAAACCACCCTATTGCACTTTGCCTTGCCAAAAATTGGAAAACAAAAGCAGCCATTCGTTGGTCAAAAATTGAAGAGAAAAAAGGGTTGGGTATGCAAGCCACCGACCAAAATGGCAATGTATATTGGGCCGGTTCGTACCAAGTTGCCAAACACCTGACGAACGATGCCGCGCACAATGTATACATTACTAAAAACAATGTATTACTAGGTTGGATAGATGTGTCTGACGAAATTAGAAGCGAAGCAAAACAAGTGATTCAGTGGTTACAACAGCAGCAAATTGACACCATTTTACTGAGTGGCGATACCCAGATTAAATCGGAACAAGTAGCTGCTACACTTGGAATACAAAAAGTGGTTGCGCAACAAACTCCCGAACAAAAATTGGCTTTTATTACCCATTTAACCCAACAAATGTCTACGGCAATGGTTGGCGATGGCACTAACGATGCACCGGCACTTGCCAAAGCATCTGTTGGTATAGCCTTAAGCGATGCAAGCAACATTGCCATGCAAAGTGCACAAGTGGTGCTGATGAACCAAGGTTTACAACAACTTCCATTGGCTTTGTCCTTAGGCAAACACACCTACAAAACCATTCAAGAAAACCTATTTTGGGCTTTTGCATACAATATCATAGCCATACCCGTAGCTGCATTTGGTTACCTGAACCCTAGTATTGGTGCCTTACTGATGGGCTTTAGCGACGTAGTATTGGCTATCAATAGCGTGCGCCTAAGATGGAAAAAAGTGTTATAAAAAAACACTGCTTCGTTCAAGGATTCAAACAAACCGTCCTTCAACCAATGATACTATTTTACCAATGCCTTTTCCCAATTTTCAGCGATACAAATTGGAAATTTTGCTAGTCAACCGCTGAAGTAGTTTAAAAAGGTTTTAGTCCATCAATTGGCTGTTTGTTCTTGCACAATCATTAACATAAGCTACTTTTTAACTTTCCTATTTTTGAAAGTTCATCAAATTCACGGTTATTTACCAAACCAAAAACGGCCCTTTTGCATACTCCATTAGAGATATTAAAAAAATATTGGCATCACCAAGCGTTCCGACCGCAACAATTACCCATTATTGAAGCGCTATTGCAAGGAAATGATGTTTTGGCATTAATGCCTACGGGTGGGGGCAAAAGCATCTGCTACCAAGTGCCAGCATTGGTAAAAGGCGGCCTTTGTTTGGTGGTTAGTCCCTTGATAGCACTAATGAAGGATCAAGTGTATCACTTACAACAAAAAGGAATTGCTGCGGTGGCATTGCACAGCGGGCTCACTTATTACGAGGTTACAAAAGCATTGCAAAATGCGGCAAATGGCAATACACAATTTTTATACGTATCTCCCGAACGTTTAGAAACCACGCTTTTTCAAGAATGCGTTGTTGACTTACCCATTACGCTAGTAGCAATAGACGAGGCACATTGTATTAGCCAATGGGGATACGATTTCAGACCTCCTTATTTACGCATTGCACGATTGCGGCAATTTTTACCACCATCTGTGCCATTTGTAGCAGTTACCGCATCGGCAACACCCTTGGTACAAGACGATATTGTAACGAAACTACAATTAAGACTCCCCCAAATATTTAAACAATCTTTTGAACGGGCCAATATTTCGTATAGCGTTTTCAAAGTAGCAAGCAAACTCAACAAAGCGGCTCAAATATTGCACAAAGTAAATGGCTCAGCAATCATTTATTGCAGAAACAGGAAACAAACCCAACAATTAACACAGCTATTGCTTGCACAGAATATTGAAGCCGACTTTTATCATGCAGGCTTACTACAAGAAGAGCGTCACCAAAAGCAACTAGCATGGCTTCAAGGACAGAAGCGGGTAATGGTGTGTACCAATGCTTTTGGAATGGGTATAGATAAAGCAGATGTACGAACCGTTATCCATTACGATGTGCCCGACTGTTTGGAAAATTATTACCAAGAAGCCGGTAGAGCAGGCAGAGACGGCAAAAAAGCTTATGCGGTTTTATTGTATCAAGAAAAAGACCTTCCAGATTTAATGGCAATGCCCAATGTGGTATATCCTCCCATACCTACTATTCAAAAAGTATATCAAGATTTGGCTAACTTTTTAAATATACCGGTAGGCATTGGCGAGGGCAATTACTACAACTTCAACTTACATCAATTTATTACCAACTTTAGATACGATGCCAATACGGTAGTGAATACCCTGAAAATGTTGGAACAAGAAGGGCATCTTTCTTTTAATGAGCATATTTTCCTTCCCTCCAAAATTAGTTTTACAATAGATAAATCTGCTTTAGACCAATTGGAATACAGCCATCCGCAACTGATGGAAACCGCTAGAGCACTCCTTCGAACTTACGAGGGTATTTTTAATAATGAGGTTTCTATTAACGAAGGACAGCTATCGGCCATTATGCGCTGTAGTGTGTTAACCGTGAAAAAACATTTGCAACAGTTGCATGCTTTTGGAATTATTCACTACCAAGCACAAAAAGAAACCCCTCAACTGCACTATTTGCGCAACCGTGCACCGGCACAATACCTAACGCTCAACCATGAAGCCTACTTATTTCGCAAACAGCAGTTTGCAGATAGGGTGAACCAAATGTTGCACTTTTTACAGGGATCGTCCCAATGTAGAAGCGTGTTTATAGCAACCTACTTTGGCGATACTACAACACCATCTTGTGGCATTTGCGACAACTGTTTAGAGCAAAAAAACAACGCGACACACTCTACCACCCGCTTTTTACAACATTTGCAACAGGTACAACAACTGCTACAACAATGTCCCAACACAACAGTAAATGCTTTGATAAAAACTGCCGCCCCACTTACCGAAAAGCAATTGTGGCCCGTTTTGCAATATTTACAAAAGGAAGAGTTATTAAGCATTGATGCGGCAGGTAAGGTAACTTACCTAACCACATAATTGTACACGGTAAGTATTTGCCAAAAACTATGGCTAACTTTGTTCACCAACAGCTATACTTGTATGCAGTTAATTGAAGTAACCAACAGCCGAACTGAAAAAGACTTTTTAAATATCAATGCCCTCATGCAAACGGGCAATCCTTATTACATAAGGCCGATGGACCATGAAGTGAAGGCTGTTTTTGACACCCAAAAAAACAAACTCTTTGCCTACGGCAGTGCCAAAAGGTGGATATTGCGCACAAGCGAAGGGAAATTGATTGGTCGTATAGCTGCTTTTACCAATACACGCTACAAAAACAAAGGCACCGATTTTGCAACGGGCGGTATTGGTTTTTTTGATTGCATAAATGACCAAGCCGCAGCAGATAAGCTGTTTACTACCGCAGCTAATTGGTTGCAACAACAAGGTATGGCTGCTATGGATGGCCCTATTAACTTTGGCGACAGAGACAAATGGTGGGGACTGATGGTAGAAGGTTTTGATGCCGAACCGGTATATGGCATGAGCTACAACCCACCCTATTACGAAGCACTTTTTACACGATTTGGTTTTCGGAATTACTACAACCAATACTTTTATACCATGGAGGTAAACGAACCTTTTCCGGCTAAAATAATGGAAAGGCATGCGCGTTTTGCCTCCAAACCCGACTATACTGCCCGACACTTAGAAAAAAACAAATTGGAACAATATGCAGTAGATTTTGCTACCGTATACAATGCCGCATGGGCACAACATGGCGAAAACAAGGCCATTACCGTACCGCAAATACTGGCAATTTTTAAAGAAATGAAACCCATTTTAGACGAACGTACCATTTGGTTTGCCTATTACAAAAGTGACCCTATTGCCATGTTTGTGAATATTCCCGACATTAACCAATATTTTAAATACTTTGATGGACAGTTAGGATGGTTGCAAAAACTGCAATTGCTTTGGTTAAAACAAAGAGGCATGTGTAAAAAACTTACCGGCCTTGCATTTGGGGTGGTACCAAAATACCAATCGTTGGGAATTGATAGTTTTATTATTGGCGAATGTGGCAATATGATCCAAAACAAAGGCTGGTACAATAGCTACGAGATGGGATGGGCCGGCGAATGGAATCCGAAAATGATTAATATTTACAAACATTTGGGGGCACAAATGAGCCGACGATTGGTGACGTATCGATATATATTTGACACAGTGGCAAATCCGTTTGAACGTCATCCGGTGATGGAATACAAACAAATAGATGCTGCAGGCAGCTAAATAGTAGTGCCGTCCTTGAAGGGTGCCAACGCCCTAACAGCAACATACGTAGTACCGGCCTATGGCTCATGATAAAAAAAGGCTACCGTGTAGCCAAAATGTATTCTTACACTTGTTTACACCGCTATATGTTGACGAATCAAAAAACAAGTTTAACCAAATTACCCAATTCTAGCATTGACGATATGAAACCATGGATTTTGTATTTTATTGTTTGCTTTTTTGCTATGGCATGTAACCAAAAACCTGCCGCACCCGATGTTAGCCATATTGCAGTTCCGCTGCAAACTATTCGTTTTGAGCAGGCATTTTTTAAACTTGATACCAATTCAATCGACCATTCTTTAGGACAACTACACCAACGTTATCCGGGTTTTACGCAAGATTTTTTATTCAATATATTGGGAACAGCCCCCAATACCGATACGGCAGCGCATGATGTAAAACAATTTATTGCTACCTACAAAGGCCTGTACGACACAGCACAAAAGGTTTTTGCCAACTGGGCACCTATAGAAAAAGAAGTACATGAAGGCTTACAACGGGTGAAGTATTATTTTCCAAAATATGCAGCACCTACCAAACTGATTACCTTTATAGGCCCGCTTAACAGTTATGGAAACATTATTACGCAAGATGCCCTTGCCATAGGTTTGCAACTTTACTTGGGCAAAAATTGCAGTATTTATACCTCCGACCAAGGTGTACAAATGTACCCGCAATTTATTTCGCGCAAGTTTGAACCCGCTTACATAGCTACCAACTGTATGAAAAATATTGTGGACGATATGTTTGCCGCCAACCACATGGGACAACCTTTGGTGGAACAAATGATTGAATTGGGGAAAAAAATATACCTCATCGATGTACTATTGCCTAACACCCCCGACAGCATTAAAATAGGTTATACCCAACAGCAACTGACTGAATGTTTGGAAAATGAGAAAAACATATGGTCGTTTTTTGTGCAAAACGACTTATTATACGCCAACGACCTCAGTTTAATTGCTCCCTATGTAACCGATGGCCCTAAAACAGAAACACTCGGCAGCCGGGCACCAGGTAATATTGGCAGTTTTATTGGTTGGCAAATTGTAAAAAAATGGATGCGGCAAAACGCTCAACGCACTCCTGAACTGCTCATGCAAACAAATGCCAAAGTACTGTTTCAGGAAAGCAAATACAAGCCCTAACCACTAGCGAGGGTTCAGTAACGTTTGAATACTTTTTACCAATAAGCTTTCTTTATTGGCGGCAAACATAGTAAGTTGTGGCTTTGGCAATCGAATAGTATAAACCAATCCCTTTGCCAAGGTTTGGTCAAATGCAGGATTGAGTCTTTCAAATTCAGCAATCGGCAACTGAACATGGGCCGCAACTACTTGCCCCATATAGCGTCCTTTGATACTTAAGGTATCGGTAAGTTGCAAATCGGCTGCGGTAAGGCTATTGGCATTGGCTTGTAAGTGCTGCTTCCTGAACAAATGCACTTCGTCTTTGGTCATTGTTGTTAATCCACCGCCACCTTCAAAAATATAGTGTGTGCCAATAAATTTTTTTACATGCATTCGGGTTTCTTCTTTCAAGTAGTATTGCAAGTCCCAAAAATCCCTGCTTTTGGCTTTCCTAATAGCTTGTCTAATGCGTCCTGCCCCACCGTTGTATGCGGCTACTACTAGCAACCAATCGCCAAACTCTTGATACAATTCGCGCAGCAATTTGGCGGCGGCCTCGGTACTTTTTACATAATTGGTACGTTCATCTATTCCAGGTGCTATAACTAGTCCAAACCGTTTGGCCTCATAGTCCATCAATTGCCACGGACCTACCGCTCCGGCCCACGATCGCAAGCTGCTTTGCAAATGGCTTTCTATGACGCTTAAATATTTTAATTCTTTTGGCACTTCATTGCGCATCAATATTGCATCGTACAAACCGAAATAAGGGCGCCCCCAATATTTCATTTTCTCCAACTCCTTTCCCTGCCGCCGAATATATTCCTGCACAAAGGGTACTGCCTTGGGCGATAATTGGGTTAAATAAGGTTTTTCCGGCTGAAATTGCGACTGTACAAACAAACTTCCAAACCCAATTTTCACATTCGCATTGTTATCACTTTGGGCAGCAGCCATTACCACAAAAAGGTAACTACTTATGTAAATTGTAATAAAACAAGTCAGGAGAGAAACTTTGTATGGCATGATACAAAATTAGGGGCTGTGTAGGTACTAAAGCATTGGGCAACAGATGTTCCGGCTTTTTGTTGCTACTCCGCCACGTAGCTTAGCACAATGCCTTCAGCGGGGTATCCACGTCAATCCGGCAGCCATTGCACTACTTGTCGGGTATCAGCAGAACAGAAATACGAAATATGATTACTAGCTAGGCAACATAGTTGCAGCCATTTGCTGTAACGCCACTTCTTCAAAATGATTGGCCATTAACTGCAATCCAAAAGGCATGCCATTGCTGTGTTTAAATAAAGGGATGGAGATTGCCGGAATACCTACCAAATTAGCAAATACAGTATAAATATCGGCTAAAAACATTTCAATTTGGTTATCGCTTTTTTCGCCAATTGTAAACGCGGTTGTAGGTACGGTGGGTAAAATGATGCCATCGTACTGAGCAAAAATATCTGTGGTAGTATTGCACAATAAACGACGAACTTGTTGTGCTTTGGTAAAATAGGCGTCAAAATATCCTGAACTAAGTACAAAAGTACCCAAGAGAATACGCCTTTGTACTTCTTTACCAAAACCTTCACTTCGAGTTTTTTTGTATAGCTCAGTTAAATCGTCAGATGGTTTTAAAGGAGCTCTGTAACCAAATTTAACACCATCAAAGCGAGACAAATTGCTGCTTGCTTCCGCTGTGGTTAAAATGTAGTAAGTAGGTACCACATAGTTGAGCATGTCGAAATTAATTGGCTCTACCGTATGCCCTTGTGCTTGCAAGTGGGCTATGTGTTTTTTAATAGTAGCCGCAATTTCGGTATCTAGGCCGTTGTGGTCTAATGCCTCTTTAAAATATGCAAATTTGAATTTTTTATTCGTAGCTAGCAAAGTGCTATACGAAGGCACTTCTTTTGTAGAAACTGTGCTATCAAAATTATCCGCTCCGGCAATTACTTCTAATACGAGAGCAGCATCTGTAACATTGTTGGCAAAAATGCCTATTTGATCGAATGAGGATGCATATGCAATAAGTCCATACCTAGAAATACGACCGTAGGTTGGTTTTAGGCCTACCACCCCACAAAAATCGGCGGGTTGGCGTACAGAACCACCGGTATCGCTGCCTAAAGCCACCATACACAAGTGTGCTTGTACGGCTACTGCGCTTCCTCCAGACGAGCCTCCCGGTACTTTTGTTTCGTCCAATGCATTTTTTACTGCCCCAAAAGCTGAATTTTCGTTACTGCTACCCATTGCAAATTCATCGCAATTGTGCCTACCTATAATGATAGCATCTTCGGTTAGCAATTTTTCTACTGCTGTAGCATTGTAAATAGACGTAAATCTATCAAGTATTTTAGAAGCTGCTGAAACAACATGGTTTTTGTAACAAATAACATCCTTCAATCCTACAATAACGCCAAAAAGCTTTCCCAAAGGCTGTTTTTGGGCAATTTTAGTATCTATCAATGCGGCTTGAGCCATTGCATCAGCAACATACACCTCTAAATAAGCATTTAGGTGCTGTTTACGCTCAATAGCAGCTGCATAATAAGCTACTGCATCTACGCAGGTAACTTTTGCAGACAACAAAGCTTCTTGGTATTCTTTAATTGAGGAAAATGGAAACAAAAGCTGCTGAAATTAAATAAAATGAATAAAAAGATAATTACTTAGTAGTAGAGGCATCTTTATCCTTCATGCCGCTTTCGATTTCGCTGCGAACATTGTTTTTAGCATCGTTAAATTCACGAATACCGCGACCTAATCCGCGCATTAATTCAGGTATTTTTTTACCTCCGAAGAAAATCAAAACTACTAAAATGATTAAAATCCATTCAGAACCGCCTGGCATGCTCATGATACAATGATTTAGGCTGTAAAAATAAACTAATTGCAATGGAATATTGAACAAAAAAACATTGCCAATAATAATTAACAAAAAAGCGGAAGGTTAGTATGGTTACTACACTTCCGCTATTAAGTATTTGACAAAAAGAATTAGATTCTTTTCTCTTTAATTCTAGCACTTTTACCACTCAAACCACGAAGGTAGAATAGTTTGGCACGACGTACTTTACCAACTTTGTTAAGTACGATGCTCTCGATGTTTGGAGATTGTATTGGGAACAAACGTTCTACACCTACTCCATCAGAAATTTTGCGTACCGTAAAAGTTGAAGTAGCTCCGGTGCCTTGTAATTTGATTACATCGCCACGGAAGCTTTGAATACGCTCTTTACCACCTTCCACAATTTTATAGTTTACAGTAATATTGTCCCCTGCTTTAAACTTAGGGTGTGTTCTTTTTACTGTTAATTGTTCGTGTACAAATTGAACTGCTGCGTTCATAACTTAATTTTTTTTCGGATTGCAAATGTACGATTTATTTTGAAATATCAAACCCAATTTCTAAAATATTTTATCGTGCCACATTTACAGCTCTTTTTTCTCTAATTACGGTTACTTTGATTTGGCCCGGATAGGTCATTTCTGTTTGAATTTTTTGTGCTATTTCAAAGCTCAAGGTATCGCTTTCGCCATCGGTAACTTTATCGGCTTCAA
>JAIXOS010000423.1 GCA_027486695.1 Chitinophagaceae bacterium
AATGGATAGTGAATTACGAACCAGGTGTTTTAAAAGCAGTGGCTTTTAAAAATGGCAAACGTTTAGAAGCCTTACGAGTAACTACAAGTGATGCATACGAAATTATAGCAACACCTAGTAAAACTACTATAGATGCAAATAGTAAGGATGTGGTACTTGTAAACTTTACTGTAAAAGATAAAAATGGTAATGAAGTACCCGATGCGATGAACCTATTGTCTTTTAAAATTTCAGCAGGTGCAAGAATAATTGGGGTAGGTAATGGCGATCCAAGCAGTCACGAACCTGATCAGTTTATCGATGGCAATTACCAACGAAAACTATTTAATGGTAAATGCCAAGTCATTATTCAATGCGATAAATCTGGTAGCATAGTATTAGAAGGATATGGCGAAAATCTGCAAACAGGAAAAACAATTATAACGGCTAAATGATATCTCACTAACGGTAATTAAGCTAAGTATATGAAAATGAAAGCTTTCAGTTTTATTATAGGATTATCAATTGTTATCGCTATTGATGCACAAACTGTTGAGAAAAAAATGGCCTCTTCTAAAGGCGATGAACAAGGCTTGGAAGTACCCAAAAGTCTAGTGATTGAGCAAGATAAAAATGCCTATAAAGAAGCAATTGAAGGTTGGTATATAGCCGATAAAAAGGCTCATACGCGTAGGACTGATTGGTTTGCTGATGCACATTTTGGGTGCTTTGTGCACTGGGGTGTGTATTCTGCTTTAGCTGGCGAATGGAAGGGTGTTGGTAGCTTAGGATATGGTGAACACATCATGCGTTCTCGAACAATTCCTTTGACAGAATACAAAGAAAAAGTAGTAACAACTTTTAATCCTATTCATTTCAATGCAGATGAGTGGATGAAAAATGCAAGCGAAGCCGGAATGAAATATTTCATCATTACAGCTAAGCACCACGATGGTTTCGCCATGTATCCTTCGAAAGCATATCCATTCGATATAAGGCAAACCAAAATGCAGCAAGATCCAATGCTTGCCTTAAGTATAGCTGCAAAAAAGTACGGCATTAAATTCGGGTTTTATTATTCTCATGCTTTCGATTGGGAACATCCCGATGCACCAGGCAATGATTGGGATTATAATAATCCTGGTGGTGATAAACTATTGCATGGTGCCAATTGGTGGGAAACCTATCCTCAATTTTTGCCAAATGCAGAAAAGTATGTTAATGAGAAATCGATACCACAAATATTAGAACTCATCAACAATTACCATCCTGATATTTTATGGTTCGATACGCCACATAAACTGCCTATGTATCTCAACCTAAAAATCATTAAAACCATTCGTGACGCAGATCCTAGTATTATAGTAAATGGTCGGTTGGCACGTGTAGCTAATATTAATTTTGGCGACTATGCCAATACAGGTGACAGAGCCGCCTTTTTTCGTCCAAATAATGGTTTGTGGGAAGCTGTTCCTACTACCAACGAATCGTATGGCTATAACAAGTTCGATAGTTCGCACAAAACACCGAAGCATTTTGTAAGATTGATAGCAAGTGCAGCGGCTAAAGGCGGCAATATTTTATTGAATGTTGGTCCTATGGGTGATGGTAGCTGGAATGCTACCGACCTGACAATTTTTAAAAGCATTGGTAAATGGATGAAGGCAAATGGCGAAAGTATTTATGGAACCACCCGCAATCCAATTGCTTTGCAGTCATGGGGCGAAATCACACAAAAAAGCAATACACTTTACCTGCATGTTTATCAATGGCCAAAAGATGGAAAATTAATAGTGGGGGGCCTTTCTGCACCAGTCGTTAAAGCATTCTTTTTAACACAACCTAAAAACAATGTTCCATTTAAAAAGATAAACGAAACGGATGTAGCGTTTACGCTTCCTGCATCAATGCTAGATACATTGAATACAGTAATTAAAGTGTCGATTAATGGTAATTTAGCAGCAACTTCTACCCGTTTAATATCAACACAAAACAGCAACACTTTATTGGTGTTCGATGCTGCAACGCTTGGTAAAACTTTCTCTTACGGCGATGGAAAAAATAACCGACAGTTTGCTACTAATTGGAAAAGTACTGACCAATTTTTACGGTGGAATGTTCGATTGAATGCAGCTGCAACCTACGATGCAACCATTGCTTATAACACAGATGCAAAAGATGAAGATGGTGAAGTAGTGCTTGAAGTGGATGGACAAAAATATCCCTTGCCATACAAAGCAACATACAAATCTAACCTGTTGGTGTTAACACCTTCGGTTAAAGTGACATTAGAAAAAGGCGAACATGTCATCAAGTTATCACTTAGCAATTTTAAAGGCAAACAAGCCATGCAGCCTTTGCATTTACAGTTAATACCTATAAACAAATAAAAATTATATAGATAAAATGAAAAAAATAATTATTGGTCTCTTTTTACTTGCAACTCTTGTAAGTAATGGTCAGAACAAAGCAAAAAATGATAAAGTTTATGAATCGTCTTACGAGTCATTAAAAAACTATGCTGCCCCTGAGTGGTACGAAGATGCTAAGATTGGTTTTTGGGTGCATTGGGGTGTGTATTCTGTACCGGCATTTGCTGGTGACCATGCAGCAGAATGGTATGGTCGTTGGATGTATGCTACTGACTCACTGGGCGAAAAACGCGGTTTGGCCACTAACAAACATCATGTTGCTACCTACGGCAATCCTTCCGTTTTTGGGTATAAAGATTTTATTCCCATGTTTAAAGCTGAAAATTTTAACGCCAAACAGTGGGCGGATCTTTGCGTAAAAGGCGGGGCAAAGTTCTTTTGTATGATGGGTGCTCATCACGACAATTTTGCTATGTATGCCACCAAATTATCGCATTTTAATGCAGCCGAAATGGGGCCAAAGCGTGATTTAGTGGGTGAAATGGAAAAAGCCATAAGGGCAAGAGGGTTAAAATTTGGTGTTTCAAATCACTCTGGTTGGAATCCTAAATTCTTTGAGTTTAATTTCTTGAATAATTGCGATGCAAAAGATACTACTTATCAAGATCTCTACGGAAATCCAATTATTAAAGGCAAAAAAGTTACCCAAAGCGAACGTGATTTGAATCGCTGGTTGGCGAGGTCGAAAG
>JAIXOS010000287.1 GCA_027486695.1 Chitinophagaceae bacterium
AGATTGATTATTTCTTATGGTAGTGGTTATGGCGGCAATGCCTTGATGGGAAAAAAATGTTTTGCACTACGTATTGCCTCTGTTATGGGTAGAGAAGAAGGTTGGTTGGCTGAACACATGTTGATTTTAGGTGTAGAATCGCCTGAAAAACAAAAAACCTATGTAGCTGCTGCTTTCCCAAGTGCCTGTGGTAAAACCAATTTTTCTATGATGATTCCTGCCAAAGGCGTAGACGATTGGCGCGTAACTACTGTTGGCGACGATATTGCCTGGATTCATAAAGGGGCAGATGGTCGATTGTATGCCATTAATCCCGAAGCCGGTTATTTTGGTGTAGCTCCGGGTACCAACTACAAAACCAATCCCAATGCCATGGAAAGCATTAAAGGCAATACCATTTTTACCAATGTGGCCATTACGCCCGATGGCGATGTGTGGTGGGAAGGTATGACCAAAGAAGTGCCTGCCGGATTAACCAATTGGAAAGGGCAGCCACACGATCCCGCAAGCGGACAACCTGCTGCACATGCCAACTCGCGCTTTACCGCTCCGGCTTATCAAAACCCTGCTATTGATGCCGAATGGGACAATCCAAATGGGGTACCTATTGAGGCGTTTGTATTTGGTGGCCGCCGCAGTACCGCAGTGCCTTTGGTTTGCCAATCGTTCAATTGGAACTTTGGTGTATACACTGCCGCTACGATGGGTAGCGAAATGACTGCCGCTGCTTTTGGCGAAATAGGTAAAGTACGCCGCGATCCATTTGCTATGTTGCCTTTTATGGGCTACCATATGGGCGATTATGTAAACCATTGGTTGCAGTTTGGTCGCGATTTGTACAATGCTCCCCGTATTTTCAGTGTAAACTGGTTTAGAAAAGACGAAAACGGTCAGTTTTTGTGGCCCGGCTTTGGCGAAAATATGCGGGTATTGAAATGGATTGTTCAAAGGGTACATGGCGGTGCAGGTGCTGTTGAAAGCCCTATAGGTTGGATGCCTCGTTTTGAAGATATTGATTGGACAGGCATTGAAAACTTTGACCACCACGATTTTGCCAAAATCATGACCGTAGATCGGGAACCTTGGAAACAAGAGTTGTTATCGCACGAGGAGTTGTTTGCCAAATTGTACGATAAATTGCCTAAAGAGTTCTATTTCATGCGCGAGTTACTCTTGTCTTCTTTGTGGCGCTCACCAGAACATTGGGCACTAGAACCCGAACACGAATAGTAAGGAATACACGAAAGAACGGGCATTGTGTCCGTTCTTTCTTTTAAAAGTCATGACTTGTTCCGATAGTTTTTTTGCCAACGACTGCCATATGTAACGAACAAACGACATGATGTAACTTCTAAATATTTTTTATGAACTGGTTCATTCAGCTTTTTACAGAACAGTCTGTAGCGCAGTCAGTAGTTATTTATTCCCTAGTTATAGCCTTGGGTATTTGGTTGGGCAGGGTAAAAATATTGGGCATTACCTTTGGTGTTACTTGGGTATTGTTTGTAGGCATCATTTTCTCCTATTTTGGTGCGGCAATTAATAAAGATCTAGAACATTTTTTAAAAGAATTTGGCCTCATTCTTTTTGTTTATTCTTTGGGCTTACAAGTGGGTCCCGGTTTTTTTGCTTCGCTCAAAAAAAATGCTTTGGGCAACAATGTGCTAGCGGCTTCGGTGGTGCTGCTTGGCGTACTTACCACACTTATTTTCCATTATACAACCGGCTACCACATTGGTATTATGACGGGTGTAATGAGTGGTGCCGTTACCAATACACCTGGTTTGGGTGCTGCACAGGCTGCGGTAAAAGATTTGCATATTACCGGTGTAGATAGTTCTATGATTACGCTTGCCTATGCGGTGGCGTATCCCTTTGGCGTATTTGGCATTATTTTTTCCCTAATCATCTTAAAGAAAATATTTGGCGTTAATATAGAGCTAGAACGCGAATTGCATCGCAAACTCGATATTTTTCGTTCTAACAAACCCATTTCCATTCATTTGGAGCTCCAAAACAAGCAACTGATTGGTCAGCCTTTACGTAAGGTTTTTGAACTCATAAAAGAACCAATTGTGGTATCGAGGTTGTACCATAATGGCGATATTATTACGCCAACGCCCGATCAGGTATTGTCCGAAAACGATGTGCTATTGGTGCTGAGTTCTAAAAAACAATTAGAGCAATTAAAATTGCTTATTGGTGCCGTTAGTACCATGAATTTAAAATCTGAACCCGGCAGCAACCTCATTTCTCGGCACATTGTGGTTACCCGTTCCGAAATTACCCACAAGCGTTTGGGCGCTATTGCCGAAATGCACCAACACGATTTTACCCTTACTCGCATCAACAGGGCAGGAATAGAAATGGTGGCACATGGCGATATTTATTTGCAATTGGGCGATACCATCAAAGTGGTGGGTACCGAGGAAGGGGTAGAGGAAGTGGCCAAAGCCGTCGGTAATTCATTAAAACGATTGGATCACCCCGATTTGGCACCTATTTTCATAGGCATTGTACTTGGGGTTATTTTGGGTAGTATTCCACTTAGTTTCCCCAATATGCCCGTACCGGTTAAAATTGGTATGGCAGGCGGACCATTGATTGTGGCTTTGCTGCTTAGTAGGTATGGCAGTTATTTTTATTTAAACAATTATACCACCAATAGCGCCAATTTAATGATTCGGGAGTTGGGTATTGCCTTGTTTTTGGCAAGTGTAGGCATTAGTAGCGGACACAATTTGGCTGGTGCCTTTAGCGATGGCAGCGGTGGCCGTTGGATATTGATGGGCATTACCATTACCATTGTACCACTATTGATTGTGGGCATAGTGGCGCACAAATTTTTCCGAAAAACCTATTTTGAAATATGTGGCTTATTGGCCGGCGCTTCTACCGATCCACCGGCACTTGCCTTTGCATTAAAAGTGGCCGGCAACGATATTCCTTCGGCTACCTATGCTACGGTATATCCACTTACCATGATTTTACGCATTTTAGCAGCACAGTTGCTCATTTTGCTTTTTACATAGTAGGCAGCTTGGTTACTTTATTAGGAATGTATCATTTTTGGGGCTTTGGGCAATAGTAGCCAATGGCAGCAATTGTTCCGGCTGGCTTGGCTGTAGTCCTCGCCCAATCGCCCTGCGGTTGTTGGGCTGTGGGCTACTTGCCGGCCATCCGGCAGCCCTTGGTCAGTATCTCTACCGTCAGCAATAGCCCATGGTCTTTGTACAATCCCTTTGTGGGGTTATTTAAAACGTATAGCATGAATGTTACCAAATATGTATTATGGGTGGGATTAGTTGCTTGGCTTGCCCCTGTGGTCAGTATAGCACAAATAACCGATAAGCAAGTCAATACCCAATCGCAATCATGGGTTAGCCTCAACAGTACCCAACGGTTTACCAATAAGTGGGGTATTGTGGCCGATGTGCATTACCGCGCCAATCACCTATTTACCGACCCCAATTTTTATTTTGCTCGCTTGGGGGTAAATTATTGGTTAAAGGACAATATTACTTTTACGCTTGGATATGGGCATATGTGGGTAGCACCCACCAAAACCGGTAACCATACCTATGCCAACGAAAACCGCTTGTATCAGCAAGCACAAATGACTTCTAAAATTGGTAAAATCAATGTATTGCAGCGCCTGCGCAACGAGCAAAGGTGGCAAGAAAAAATTGATGCCAAAGGCGACACCTCGCTACACGCCAATAAATTTACCAATCGGGTTAGGTATTTGCTGAGCTACACCATTCCGTTGTTTCGCAATCCGCATTATCCATCGTTGGTATTGGCCGACGAACTGTGTATTCAGTTTGGCAAAGAAGTACTCATTAACACCTTTGAGCAAAATAGGGTGTTTGTTGGCATAAAGCAACCTATCAACAAGCACTTGGCTTTCGATTTGGGCTACATGCTACTGTTTCAGGAAAAAGCAAGTACCACCAAAACGGTTGTGTACGATAACAATCAAACCTTTAGGTGGTTTTTCTATTTCACCCCCGATTTTAGATGCAAGAAGAAAGCATGATGGGGGAAGCCTAGCTTGTATTGCCGCCATATTTATTGAGGTTTTCTTGCTTATTTCTGGGGGATTAGTAGCTATACAGCTACTTGGTTGATGACCGCTGAAAAAAGCTACCGTAGCGGATGGGCTGCGGGATGGGCAGCAGTAACCCACAGACACCAACAACCGTAGGGCGATTGGTGGCGAGGATTACTGCCAACAGCCCGATCTATTGTTCATAGGTGCAATACTGTTGACAGCCCCTAAATTTTTCGGTTATCAATACCAATAAACTGTATTATTGCCTTGCTTATTTGTGGTGAAGAACCCTTTAAAACACTTGAATATGACAAAACCTATTATTTTGGCCTCACAGTCGGCACGCCGCAGAACCTTGTTGGAATGGGCCGAAATTCCGTTTGAAAATATAATACGCGGTACCGATGAGTCGTACCCCGATGGATTGTTGCCGCACGATATTGCCATTCATATTGCTTTGCAAAAGGCATTGGCGGTGCAGGCGTATGTGCAGGAAGCTTTTCATCATCAATATAAAGATCAGCCCATTTTGGCCGCCGATACCATTGTGGTATTAGACGAACGGATTATTGGTAAACCCGATAGCCGTACCGATGCTATAGAAACCCTTACGGCTTTGCAGGGGCGTACCCATCAGGTAATTACGGGGGTGGCATTGGTGCATCAGGCGCAGCAAATTACGTTTGCCGATGTTACGGAAGTGAGTTTTCATCCGTTGTCGTTGGCGCAAATTGAGTTTTATATAGATAAATACCAGCCTTACGACAAAGCCGGATCGTATGCCATACAGGAATGGATAGGCGTGGTGGGTATTAAAAGCATCATTGGCGATTTTTACAATGTAATGGGCTTGCCTATTAGCAGGGTAGTGCAGGCATTAAAACAGTTGCAGTATTGAGGGCGTTTTGTACCACACACAACGGAAGCATACACAACTTACTTGACATGCACTACCTCTACCAAAAACATACGTTCTTTTTTTGGGGTACTACTGTAGCTTCAACGGTAAGTTTTCTGTGCATCACGCTAACCACATGCACAACATGATTCCGATGCTGAGTTTACAGTAGTAACGCAGATGAATAGTGCTGAACGGACGAAATAGGCGTACATTTTTCGTCCTTGACTTTTTTGCCTCTTTTTTGGTCAAGAAAAAAAGAAAGACTCAATATATAAAGTGTACAAAATGGTACAATACAAATGGGTTTTGTGATTGCTAACCATTGGTTAACAACCACAAAACCCATCTGTATTATACAAGCCCTGAAGCTGTTTTGAGTTATTGGCTTAAGCCTTTGCCGAATTGTTGGTATTGTCGGCAGCTTGCTTTTTGGCAGCATTGGCGGCCAATCTATTTTTTGCCCTCGTGTTGTATTGTAGTATCAAGGCATTTATTTGGTTGGTGAGTGCGGTGTAAGTGCCTTTGCCCTTATCTAATATGGTTAAGGCGGCTATTTCGTCTAGCAATGCCCTGAACGATTTTTGTAGCTGTGGCAACAAATCGCCCACGGTGTTTAGTTGATTGTTGTTGCCAATAATTTGGCTGCGTTGTACATACTTGGCATCAAATGCCTCGTTTTGGGTATTGATGTAATCGGCCCAATCTTTTATATTCAGTAGTACAAGCGCCGCTTTAAAGTCGGCATTGGTAGTAACATCGTTATACCAATTGCGTAATATGGTTGTTTGAATAGCCAAGTTTTCGCGGGGTATTTGGCGGCTGTATTTGTTTAAGCTAGCAACAAGTTGTTTACCTGCGTTTTTAGTAGCGGGCGAAAAATGTTTGGCAAATCCGCTTACCACACTTTTAAAACCGATAACGGCTTCGTCGCGGCTAAAATCCAATCCAATTACTTCTTCGGTTAAGCTATTTAGGGCAGCACCACCGTAAGCCGCATCGGCATTATTGCTTATTTCGGTTAAAGCAGCTACTGCGGCATCTATTTTTAGTTGTTTGGCATTGGCATTGTTGCAAGATTGCAACACATTTTGTACCAATTGTAGGCATTCGCCTTGCTGATACAGGTCAAATCGTGCTTTTAAAAAAGTTTCCATGTTGTTTTAATTTGTGGTGACAACAAATATAAACATTCGTGTATTAAATAAAAAAGCAAAAGTGCTTTTGTTGGCATAGTTTTACATGAAGTATTTGTTAAATGATGCTTTTGAAAAGTTGGGTTGGGGCAAAAAATGTTGCAGGAAGCCTTTCCAACGGTTGGAAAATGCCCCTGCAACTTGCATGGAGCAAAACCAACTGTTGGAAAGGGGCTATGCAACTTGCAGGAGGCAAAACCAGCTGTTGGAAAATGCCCCTGCAACTTGCAGGAAGCAAAACCAACTGTTGGGAAGGCCTTTTGCAGGTTGCAGGGCTAAAATCCAACTTTTTGGCAGGGGCTTGCAAGTGGGATAGGGCTATTGCCGTTATTCCACTTTGAAATAATACAACCCAAACCCTTCAGCTACATTTTTTTTGGCTGCACTACATAATCATATCCAAAATAGGGTGTCATTCCTTCAATGTTGTTATTTGGCACATTGAACCCTTGTATTCAATTGAGCTGCAAAGCTCTTTTTTGTTGTGCGTAGCCCTTATCTCAGTACTC
>JAIXOS010000309.1 GCA_027486695.1 Chitinophagaceae bacterium
ATGCATGGTAGATAACAAATAACAACCCTTGTATATTAGGGGCTGTGGGCATAAGCAACTCTTAAGCAGCCTATATCCGGCTGCGTTGGGCTCCGCTATCGCTCCGGTACGCACCTTGGCAGGATGCGCACCAAGCCCGTTGCATCCGGCAGCCATTCAGCAATATCGCTTTGAGCAACTTTGCTCGAATGCTATTCCTTCCATTTTTGTTGATTTGTACAATTTGCTACATGCATTTTCACTCACTCCCAAAAATGCCCACTTGCAACGGACTGTCGCAAAAGCAATTGCGCAACCTGCCATTTTTTCGCATTTCTTTGCTTGGCAAATTAATTGACCTATTATACAACCAAAGTAATAATTATGGAAGAAACACAAACAACTGCCACAAACGACACTTTAGAACAAAATACCAACACTGCAACTGACGAAAGTGCAGCTACCCAAGCAGCCGCTACCAACACAACCGAAGTAAGTGCCGAAGAAAAGCTAACAATAGAATTGCAAGAACAAAAAGACAAATACTTGCGCTTAATGGCAGAGTTTGACAATTTTAGACGCCGTACTGCAAAAGAGCGAATAGAACTGATGCAAACTGCCGGTAAAGACATTGTTGTGGCTTTGCTCGATGTATTAGACGATTGCGACCGTGCCGAAAAACAATTGCAATCTACCGCCGATATTGCTGTGCAAAAAGAAGGTATCCAACTAGTGTTTAACAAATTGCGTAGCAGCCTACAAGCCAAAGGACTCAAAGCTGCAACAAGCATTCATGAAGAATTTGATGTGGAAAAACACGAAGCCATTACCGAAATCCCTGCACCCACACCTGAACTGCAAGGAAAAGTAATAGATGAAGTGCAAAAAGGCTACTACCTTAACGACAAACTGATTCGTTTTGCCAAAGTAGTGGTGGGTAAATAAAACAACCAAACAGCTTGCAAAAGAGCGTATAAAATTGAAGATACATGTCAACAAAACGAGATTATTACGAAATACTAGGCGTTACAAAATCGGCTTCCGCCGATGAAATTAAAAAGGCCTATCGTAAAACCGCTATGCAGTTTCACCCCGACCGCAATCCGGGCGATAAAGCAGCAGAAGAAAAATTTAAAGAAGCTGCCGAAGCCTACGAAATACTCAGCGATGCCGATAAACGTGCCAAATACGACCGCTTTGGTCATCAAGCCTTTGGTCCGGGAACGGGTGGCGGCGGTTTTAGAGGCGGCGGTGGTTTTAGTGCCGAAGATATTTTTAGCCAATTTGGCGACGATATATTTGGTAGCTTTTTTGGCGGCGGTGGTGGTGGTCGTCAAAGCAGTGGAGGCCGACCAACCGGACAGCGCGGTAGCAATTTGCGCATAAAAATGAAGCTCACTTTTGAAGAAATTGCCAAAGGGGTTACCAAAAATGTGAAAGTGAAAAAACACGTTGTGTGTGGTACTTGCGATGGTAGTGGGGCTAAAGACAAAGGAAGTGTACAAACCTGTAAAACCTGTAACGGTAATGGTCAAGTAAAAAGAGTAACCAATACTTTTTTGGGTCAAATGCAAACGGTAACCACCTGTCCTACTTGTAATGGAGAAGGTACTACCGTAACAGCCAAATGCGGCAGCTGCCGTGGCGAGGGTAGGGTATATGGTGAAGAAACGATTAGCATAGACATACCGGCTGGTGTGCAAGAAGGTATGCAACTGAGCATGGGCGGCAAAGGAAATGCAGGCGAAAGGGGCGGTGCTAACGGCGATTTGATTATTCAAATTGAGGAGGAAGCACATGCAGAGTTGGTGCGCGATGGCCTGAATGTAGCCTTCGATTTGCACATTTCGTTCCCGGATGCCGTATTTGGTACCAATGTAGAAGTGCCCACCATTGATGGTAGAGCCAAAATAAAAATACCCGCGGGTACACAAAGTGGCAAAATATTGCGCTTGCGCTCAAAAGGTTTTCCCGAAGTGCAAGGCTATAACCGTGGCGATCAATTGATTTATGTCAACGTTTGGACGCCACAGGAGCTAACAAGCGATGAAAGAGCGCTTTTGGAAAAATTGAGCAACAGCAACAACTTTAAACCCAATCCGGATAAAAACAACAAAAGCTTTTTTGAGCGTGTAAAAGAAGCTTTTAGCTAGTGTAGATTCGCTCCATAAAGTTTTCTATTAACCAAAAGCCCCGCTTCCATTAAGAAAGCGGGGCTTTTGGTTAATTATGTATTTAGTAGAAAAAAGTATAAGAAATAGGCATTGTGCTAACAGTTTTAACACAGCAGCTAATCATGCTTGCCTGCGGTAGGTAGTATTTGAATTAAGCCAATTTGTTGTTAGTAGCACGAGTTTTGGCAAAATGCCATCCAACAAACAACAATGTGCCAAAACAAACGGTACCTGCCAATGAGCCGCCATAAAATGGTAAAGCATCAGTATAGCAAGCTAATAAGCCCGTAAGTGTTTTAGGACGGTCATAGCCACCGCCATTGAGCCATACTACACCATTGCTCAATACAAAGTAAGCGGTAGGTGCTGCCAAAAGCCCCACAGCTACAGATGCTATTTTAGTGCGCTGAATATAAAAGCCCAATACAGTCATACTCGTTAAAAGCAAATAATTGGTAATTTGACCACTATAAAAACCAATATAATGGGTCATGCCATATCGGAACATAAGTTCAAATAAGCAATCGCTCAAAAACATGGAAGCCAAAGGAAGAATAAACGCCCATTTTTTGTTTTGTACAAATAATGCACCACCAAAAACAGCAATAGCAATTTGGGGCGCAAAGCCTAGGGGTCGGCCGGGTATTAAACGATACAATGCACTAAGCGTGGTAAGTGCCAAAAGAGAGAGTACAACTTGTTTGTTCAATTTCATTACAATTCAATTTCGGAAGCAAAAATAAGCGTAAAAGCATTCCTGCGCTCTTTATTGCTATATCTTTATAATAAGCAACAAAAAGGTAGCGAAGTTAATTTTGTACATAAGGTACAAATGCCTTGTACAAAGTACAGTGGCCACTTGCTTCAATTTTATAGGTTTCACCGGGCAATATAGCTACCGCTTCGCCTTGTTTAATAACCAAATTGGCACTACTATTCAGCACAGCACCACCTTGTACCGCAATTATTATTTCTAATGAAGCGGCCGTAGCAGTATGGGTATCGCCTCCAGACAATTCAATTTTGTGGATACCAAAATCCGGTACCGGGCATGGGTAGTGAGTAGTATGGTTGCCAATGTTGATGCCTTTCATCACATTGGGTGTAATACCTTCAAAAACGGTGTGTTTCATCAATTCAGGCACATCAATATGTTTGGGTGTCAATCCACCGCGCAAAACATTATCGCTATTGGCCATTAATTCTACGTTTTGTCCTTCCAAATAGGCATGTGGAATGCCGGCACCTTGAAATACGGCTTCGCCGGGCTGCACTTGCACAATATTGAAGAAATAAATAGAAAAAATACCTCTGTCAATATTTTTAAGCGGAGCGTCATTTTGTTCGTACAATTTACTTACCCACCAACCGGCATCCGCCTTAGTGAGTTCGTTGGCTTCCCTGCGGCGCAGTTCTCTTTTTACCAAAGGGGCTAAAAATATGTCCACATCTGCTTGCGACATTTCCATTACAAATTGGTACAATCCCTTGTAGCCATCTACTTTAAACAAACCTTGTAAAATGGTAAATTCCTGTACATCCTGAAGCGTTTTTTCTAATGCATCGGGTTGTTTAAAGCCGTGCAGCAGCCAAAACTCACTGAGGGCTACCATTACTTCAGGTTTGTGATTTTTGTCTTTGTAATTGCGGTGGGGAGCAGTAATAGGAATGCCCGCTGCTTCTTCTGCTGCAAATCCCTTCTCGGCTTCGGCTTTTGTGGGATGCACTTGTATACTCAGCATATCGTTAACATCCAATATTTTAAACAAGTACGGCAATTCGCCAAAACGATTAAATACAATATTGGTAATGCTTTCGGCAGGTTGTTCATGGATGAGTTCATTCAGCAAAATGGTTTGTTGGCTATTGCTGAGTGTGGAAGGCGCCGAAGGGTGAGCTCCCATCCAATATTCGGCACAAGGCTTATGTTCGGCATTCTCAAAATTTAATAAGGAAGGCAGAAATTGAAAGCCTCCCCAAGCATAGTTTTGTACTTTGCCAACAAGGCGAAAGGTTTTTCCGGATAATTGCATAAAATAATATTGTAAAATTGTAAAATGATTCCACACCATCAAGCCATAGGCCAACTAGGCGAAGGTATTGCATCAACTTATTTATTGGCCAATAATTACGAAATAATTGAAAAAAATTGGCGCTACAAAAAAAGTGAAATTGATATTATTGCTTCCAAAAATAACAAATTGCACTTTGTAGAAGTCAAAACACGCACTTCGGAGGCCTTTGGTAGGCCGGAAGATAGCATAGATAGTGCGAAAATGAACAACTTAAAAAAAGGTGCTGAAGCTTATTTGTTGTTACATCCGGAGTGGACGCGCATTCAATTTGATGTGGTGGCGGTTACTCTGCATGGTTCGCGGGAGCCGGAAATTTTTTTTATTGAAGATGTGTTTTTTTAAGTCGGCATTAACAATATTTGCCAACATAAACCAATATTTTCCCCAAAATTTAACAACATGAAAAAAATAGGTTTATTGCTGTTTGCAAATTTTGTAATTGTTGCAGCAATAGCACAAAGGCAAGAAGATACAGACTCCGAGCACGGTTTTAAGCGCGAAAATGTGTTTTGGGGTGGCGGTGTGGTATTGGGAATCGGGAGCGTAAATACCAATTTGGGCATTAATCCCGAAATAGGTTATTCTTTGAACAATATATTGGATGTTGGTGTGGCTTTGAATATCAATTATTTTAGCGAGCGGGCCGACAATACGTTTAATGACAACATTCGCACGCGTAGTTTTCATTTTGGAGGGGGGCCTTTTGCTCGATGCTACGTTTCAAAAACTTTGTTCTTGCAAGGGCAAGCAGAGGCTAATTCTATTAAATTAAGTTATAAATATTCGGACGGCAGTGTTAATTCCGTTACCGCAAAATCTACTAGTATGTTGGTGGGAGTAGGCTATATGCAGCGCAATGTTGGCGAAGGTGGATTTTACACCGTTGTTTTGGTCGATATTGCTAAATCGCCTACTTCGCCCTATACCTCTAGCAATGGTACTCTTTTGCCGGTTATTCGGGTTGGCTATAACTTTTATTTGAGTCCAAAAAAGAAATAAGGTCTTCTGCATTTTCAAACACCTGAATGCGTTCTTGCCAATTGCCATACATAAAGCCTGCTTCCGTTGTTGTATGTAAATGGGCTATCAGCATATTGTAAAAACCTGCTGTATTCAAAATTAAAATGGGTTTGTGGTGTATTTTCAAATTGTTCCACGTATACATTTCAAATAGTTCGTCCATAGTGCCTGCTCCTCCTGGTAATATGATGGCAGCATCGCATAATTGATACATCATTTTTTTGCGCTCGTGCATGTCTTGTACTACATGTAGTTCGCTAATGCCCGTGTGGTGATGTTCCCGTTCTTTCAAAATAGTAGGCATTACGCCAATAGCTTTTCCGCCTAGTTGCATAACCGCATTGGCAATAGCACCCATGAGTCCTACATTGCCACCTCCATAAACTAAGGGTATGCCATTGTTAGCTAAATAGGAGCCAATAAGCGTAGCTTGTTGTACAAAAAGCGGATTTTTGCCCGCTTGACTGCCACAAAAAACAGCAATACTTTTCAACATAAATTAGGCGTGTTTAAACAATATTACTGCTTTGCCGCCTAGTTTGCAAGCTTTTTGTATAATTGCCTAACCAGCAATCTGCCAACTCCTCCTATATACCATTGGAATATTGGTAATTGTTAGGCAAATTCTGTCATTTTACCTAACCTTTGCATCATGACTCCTTTAGTGCTTTTTTCTTTTGTTGTAGGCTA
>JAIXOS010000445.1 GCA_027486695.1 Chitinophagaceae bacterium
ATTTCTTTAAGGCTTCCAATCTCGCTGCGGTTAAGGTTTTCAAGCTCGTCTAAGTTGATTAACATACACTCTGCCAACTGAACTAAAGTGTCTTTGTTATTGGGATTTATAGTGCCACTAAACAAGTATTCTTTGAGTTGTTTTGGTACAAGCCTTTCTACCCAAGTTGTTTTACCTAAACCTTGTTTGCCACTAAATACAATTACTGTGTGGTTGATTACTTTATCATTCAGAACACAGCCAACCATTGCTACTAACCACTTCTTAAAACATTGCTGCCAAAGGTCTTGTTTTGTAGTTGTAATAGTGTTGGCTAATTGTGTGATGTAATCGGTTTTCAAATCATATTCTGGCAATGTTTCAAAGTAATCTTCAAAGGGATTGTACAACTGGCAAAAGTCTGAATACAAAAGGCTTCGCAGCGATGAAAGGTTTGTTTTTATTCTTGCTTTTAAACATTCTCTAAGCATTGAGTTTTCAATAAAATCATTCATTACGTTCCACTTCTTTTTACCGAAATATTGGAACTCTAATTTACCTGAAACAATGTTGTGGCGAAAGATGTATTTGTTGGATAAAAATGTTTCTAATCTATCAATGATAGTCGGCTTTGGTTTGTCTTCGTCTTCATCATCATTAGTAATATTTATCTCACCATTTTCATTAACAGATTTATTGCTCAAATCTTTTGTAGCATTGCTTTTTCCGTACTCACTAAGATTGCCGTAAGCACTGTTTACAGCTTGTGTAACTTCTTTTTCATCGAAATTGTAATCTGCTAAAATAAAACCTAAAGCCACTTGCATAGGCACAGCCTTACGATTTAAATTACAAGCCAATTGATGTACAAAATTGTTTCTGTTGCCATTGATAAATTGCACTTTTTTTTCGGTTAAATTTATGCAGTGGTTGTAAGTAGGCTGGTAGTCGGTTGTTGTAAGCAATGTGCTTGAAACAGAAGGTTTTCCAATTGCTTCAAGGGATTGTTTTGCATCAGATGCAGTATTGAATACGCTTGCAGCTTCGTTCAAATACAATTCACTATCATAAGAATAAAAGCAAAGCCTTGTAATGTCTTTGCCTGATTTGTCAATACTAAGACTAAGTAATGATTCATAAAATGCTTGGACTTTCTGAAAAGCTTCTTTATGCAAAGCTTTATCTGTATTAACTTTTACCAATATTTTAAATCCATTGCCAGAAGGGCTTATAAAACTTGCATACGTGTACTCACATTGTTTTGCTTGGTGAATTGCTTGTTTTAGTTGGTCTGGTAAAAGCTTATCGATATCCAATATTAAAATGCCTGAGTAGTCTTTTATAAATTCTTGTTTTCTGCCACCAACAAATGAAGCTGAAGGTGTAAAAGCTAATAGTGATTTTTTTCCTTTATCGTAGGCTTCTGTTTTGTTTTCGGCTAATGACTTACGCAAGTAAGTAATTGGATTTTTGTACTTACCAGTTTTGATTTCCTCCAAAATTGAAGTGATGGCTTTTTGTTCCACCACTTCATTGAAGTTTTTAAAAATTGATACCATAAAATTTACTTTTAGATATGATAGAAAATTGTTTGCAGAGTTATCTTGCTTTGTGGCTAAAAGCTTTGTTGTAATGTTCTTGCAATAGTTTTTCTACATCTGATAACTTATAGTAAATTTTGTTACCAACTTGACTGAATGAAATTCTGCCTTCATCTCTCCAGCTCTGGGCTGTGCGTTTTGAGATTTTCATTAACTGAAGAAACTCCTGGTTGTCTAAGAAGGTTTCTTTTTTAGAATCTGCTTTGCTGTTAAGCTGTGTAGAGATGTTGTCGATTTTTGCCAATAAATCTATGTATTGGTCTTTTGTTAAAATCACTGCTTCCATTTGTACTAAATTGATTTGTTATTAAAATAATTTAGTGCAAAACACAACAGAATATGATGCAGTAAAAACCGACAAAAAAATAAATTTATTTTTCAAATTGTCGGACTTACCGAACAGGTCTATTTACAATTTTTTCAACTAAATCACCAAGGTACTCTTCATAATTATTGTATTTCAATTTACTCGCATTCATTTTCTCGAAATATTCGATTGACGGTAAATCATTCATTACTGAGTAAATCAAACCAGTTTTTTTATATATTTCTGATTTTGATTTATACGGGATATATAGATAAATGTAATCAACCACAACACAGTAAAGCCTGCGTCTATGATCACGTACATATTTTTTAAAATCGAAACCGAGCATTGCTGTTTGAGATGAGCTACCGATATAACGATTATAATCCCTATTTTTATCTCTCCACTCTTTAAGAAAGTCTCTGAACCTTTCAATTAACCAATCACTATCAATTTTATAATTGACAGCTTTTGCACCTTTAACACAATTTATTTTAAAGTTCAATATTTTGAAATCATTGTCATCAAGCCTTTCAAAAAAATCTTTGATGCTAAGAATATTTCTAGCATGCAAATCACTTTCTGGTGAAAAAATAGGCGTTCTTGAAATTCGAAAGGTATTTAAGAAGAGTATTAGACTATCAGCGTGGTCTTGAAGATTTAACTTTTCAAATATTGGAAACATCTTTTCATAAAAATCTTTCTCACACCAATATGAAGAGTAAAAAAAAATTTCTTCCTCATCAAGATGTGACAACCAGTTTTCAGGTATTAATTCAGATTCAAAATTTTCTCTTAAAGCCATTTCATTTGGGAATAATTGAATTCCTTCTTCTTTGTAATTATCAAAATGAATTATACCTGTGGTAACATTTAACTTGTATGTTTTTGTTACGCCATCTTTTGTTAAACTATACATTTAAAATTGTATTACAAGCAATGTGATTATTGAGTTTGCTAGGCCAAAATAACTTATAACTAATAAAACACCTTTAATCAAGGACATAAATTTTATTATGCAATATTAATTTACAAAAGCCTCCACAGCTTTATCTAATTCTTCACTAATAATTTTTGCATAAATCTGAGTAGTGCTAATGTCTGTATGGTCTAACAGTTTTGATACGTGTTCTATTCTCATGCCATTGTTTAAAGCATTGGTTGCAAAAGTGTGCCTTGACAAGTGAAACGATAAATTGAACTGTAAG
>JAIXOS010000357.1 GCA_027486695.1 Chitinophagaceae bacterium
AGCAATAGGTGATTCGAAAGTTGGCCATCCATTTTCGCTATAAAACCCATTGGGCGTAACCGTTGGTACCGAATAGGACAATATTTGCAAAGATCTTTGTAACCAAAAAAGTGCTTGATTGCCATTGCCGGTTGCCGCCCACAAAGAAGCTGCTCCATTGAATTTAAACATGCAATTATCTCCATCAAGTGAAGTAAAATGTTGTATGGATTTTTCCATAATAGGAATAGCCTCTTTGTCATTATCTACATTCATTTCGTACAAAGGAAATATAGAAAACAAATGGCTGTAATGCCTATGTGGCTTATTAAAAGGCAAATAACGTCCAATGCGTAATCCGGTACTATCGGTAGGATAAGGAACCATATTTTCCAGGGCATCTTTCCAACGAGGCATCAGGGTATCCTTAATTTGCAACTTTTCGGCACAAGATAATAAGGTTTTAAAACCCCACTTGGCCAAAGCAATATTCATATTGGCATCTTTGTCTTCGCCATATTCATCTGAAAACGTAAGTGGCAAATGGTATTTTCCATCGGAGCCTTTATACATAACCCTCAAATAAACATTGAATGCCCGCTTCATCAATGGATAAATAGTTGACCGCAAGCGCGCGGTATCCATAGTTAATCGGTAATGAATATAAAATTGCTGCATAATCCAGGGTAAAGCAATGAGGCTCATTTTTTGCTTACTAGCACTATCTGCTGTTAAACTTACGTTGCCCGACAAATCGTTGAACATCACCACCGTTTGCACCGCCGCACAGTCGTTTCTAAAGTTGGGAGGCACGTTGTCTATCAATTGTTGCTGGTATTTTTCAATCATTTTAAAATAGGGCTCTTCCATATCCAAATGATTGGTAATACTGGTGGTATAATAGGTAAGTTGTATGTTCAAATTTGCCCACATAGCTAACCAAACCGAGGGCTTGTACCAAGGTCCCATTAAATCGATGGGTGGCTTATCGGGCCGTCCGGCACTTGCCAAGCGATATTGTTGTAGCCAATAAAATCCTTCTATTCTTGCATCGGGTATGCTAACAAAACTTGCCGGATAATATTGGTGCCACCACTGACGGTGCTGTTGCAGCATTTGCTGTTCGCTCTTATTTCTTGCTGCCAATAATTGCGCTACAGCCAAGGCACTACTTCCACTACTTGGTTTCAATCCTTCCGCCCATTTATTGGCCACCGTTATATAAACCGAGGTGGAACCGTTAGCACTCAATTGCTTATTCCAAGCGGTAGCATAATCATCGCCATTGAGCAAAGGTTGTGTAATGGTTTGTATATGCAGTGTATCTGCTACTACGAAAGGCGGATTGGGCTCATATACTTTTCCAGCCATTGGCCTGCGTGGCGCCCGAGCATTATTGCCTTGCTCAGGCCGAAAAGAAACGTTGACAGATTGTTCGCCGGCGGTACCATTTAGGTTAACAACAATTACTTTTTCGCCGGAAGGCACATAGCACATCAACGATATACTTCCCTTATCTGTTGTGATAGTTCCGGTAATTTCTGCATCCCACAAATTGGTTCTAAAATTAACACCGGTAATTGTTCCGGCAGTCTGCAACAACAACTTGCCAATAGGCAAACGTACTTTTGGCCAAGGATATTTGCCTTTTATTTGTTCCGCAGTACGGTGATCGTATACATCGGTGCGCCCAATTTCGAACCCGATAGTATTCGGTAAAAGCGTGTCTTTAAAAAAAACGGTTCCTAATAAGCCATTACCGGCAAAGGGACCTTCGTAATAATTGGTGGGCATTTTATTCCACCTCAAATCATGCTGAGCCAAAAATGCAGGCCAATTGATACTAGACGATTTGGATGCTTGAACCAACTTGTTTTGCTGCGCTTCTACCAATTGTGGTATAGAACACAGCACTCCCATTAGGCAACATGTAACAAGCAATACTTTCTTCATTTTTAAAACAAACCCTTATTGGGCATTTAATGTATTTATTAATACTTTAACTTCTTCTGTGCCTGCCATTATAATTTGATAAATAGAGCTTTTTTTTTCTATTAGCACATCGGCAGGTTGGCTAAGTTGCAATACTATTTTTTGGTTAATAGAAAGTTCTTGCAAACTCGTAGCAGCAAAGCGCGTCAACTGTCCATTTGTTGCTTTCAAAGCAGCATAACCAATATATCGGCCACCAAATGTGGTTCCATCAATGGTTTTGGAAAAAGTAGTCAACCGCTGCTGTTCAAAATTTTCATAATGCGCAAACAGCCAACTGCCGTCTAACATTTTACAACTATGACCCCAATTATTTTTTTCAATGCCCAATAAGGGTAATGCGGCAATATCAAAGGAAGTAGTTACTGCTTTGCTGCTTATTTTATTCCATCTTTCGGCAATATTTTGACCTAGAAAATGGCTTGCAGCTTTTCCTTCAACCATTAATTTTCCGCCTTTGGCAACATATTTTTCCAAAAATTGCAAGGTTGTTTCTTTGGCATATTCCGGGTATAAAAACACGATTGCATCAAAAACATGACCATTATATACGGCTTTGCCATTGGCATCAACTACAAGACGGTTGTCGTCGATTACATCGGTCGGAACCAACGCATTTAAGTAACCGGCTTTCCAAATTTGCACTGCTTTTTCCTCTATTTTCAATTGATTGTTTACGTCGCAAATTCCTTTTTGACTAGAATCGGGATACCAATTCTGTAAAGCCTCTCTTCCAAAAACCACCAACAATTTTATTTCGGGCAAAGCAGGATTGAAATGGTTAAGCAAACGCGCACAATTTTCAACCCGATTAATTTTGTTTAAAGCATAAGGCTGTTCCACACTGACGCCCCAATTTTGCACATCGTTGATTGCATGGTAATGGGTTCGGATGTTGTATAGTAAATCAGTATAGGCTTTTTCTTCTATTTTGTCAATTCTTTTCTCGTAATACATGTTGTACAACATGTTTTTAGGATAACCATAGGCAATACCCATTTGTGTGGGTGTGGGCGTTTCCTCATCTGTGTGGCCATAATCTCTTTTCACATTCCACCAATTGATACCGGTTTGCCACACTTCATCGCCGTCCAAATGGTTGTGGTGGCTATCGTGTAAGCCCACAAAGGTTTTCGCTCCAAAAATGCGCTTGGCATTGTCGTATACTGCGGCTTCCACTTGCAAAGTACCTTTGCGCATCACATCCATATAGGTATTTATTGCCCTCGTTTTGATGGCCGGCTGATTAATGGGTGCATAACGCATATCGAATAGCGCTTTTTCAATATCGCAATGGTACAATTGTTGGTATTTTTTGGCCATATCTAACGAATACAAGCGTTCTTGTAAGGTTTCCTTAGCTTTTTTTAGTTCCCAAATAGCAAATAATTTTAAATTGGTGTATTCGTCCAATCCTATGCCGTCGAAAGGAATGTTTTGATAGGCCTGCATTACCTGTACAAATTTGTCTACCGCTTCTTGGGAGTGATTGGAAGATACTTTATAATAATGTTGTGTAAGTGCATAAACGGTGTACCCTTGTTTGGCTGCTTCTTGCCGAATATGCAAGGTCACGGACGAATCAGTAGCATTTGCTACCGTACAAAGTGATGTAATATCGGTCAACGATTCAGGTTGGTACCATCCGTTGCCCATTTTTTTAAACATATACGCTTTTAACAAAGTCGATTTAAAAGGTTTACCACTTTGCGCGCGCACGTGTTTGGCTTTGCTGTAAATAGTGCATTGTCCGTTTGCATCCAAAACTGCCTCATTTTCTACCACCGTTCTTTCGCAATTGGCTTCGGTAGTATTTTTGGGCGTACCCCACAGTTGCAGCCCAATTTGAAGTCCTTTGCTGTGTGCATACGCTACCAACTGGGTAAAAATTGGTTGCATTTTCTCGGGATCAAAAAAATCAACGCCATTACGAGCGGTAAGAAAGATAAGGGTATATTTGCTATTTGCCGCAAGTGAGTCAATTTTGCTTTTCCATGCCTGCTCATTCAGCATGTCTTTATTAAAAAACCAATAAGCAATCTGCGGGTGATGCACATTGCCAAAGGAGGGTATATTTTGTACTTTTTGGGCTTTCGTCATTCCAAAAAACATGGTCAATACCATAATGAAAGCTGCAACTTTTCGCATCATAAAAATTATTTTGAATACATCAAGGCCTTGAATTTAAAAATAGCCGGTTCGCTATTGGAATTTGGCTGTATTGTTGGCTGCTGTTTGATACGGTAAATTGGTGTTTTTTTGCTCCATAAAAAGCCCGCTTCGTCGCCATTGTGTAAGGCATTGGGTATCCACTTACCACTTTTAAATTCTCCCTGCCAAGCGTCCTTTAGCCACACCGTTTTTTGATTGTTAACTGAAACTGCGGCTACCCAAATATTTTTTCCGGCCACAAAAAAGTCGTTGTCACTCACTTTTACAAACAAACCATAAGCAGCCTGGTTGCTGCTGGTGTCAATCCATTCGTTGTACCGAAAATAAGGCCGCTTAGCGTATATTTTTATCTGTACATCCTCGTTCAGTTTTGTTTCATAAAGCAAACTATCGTTATGGTGTTTGTAAAAACCTGCCAAATTAGGTGAGCCTTGGTATTGAGTAATTAAAGGCATTAGCTGTTGTAAAAAAGAATATTCTTCCTTCATCAAAGTATGTTTGTCATCAATACCAAATGGCGAAAAGCAAATAGCATTGTGTTTGCCAAAAGTATAAGTAGCCCTGCCGGGAACGGGATTGGTTTCGGGTATAAAAAGTGGATTGTCCTGACGATGAAAAAAAGCTGCTTGCCAATCGAAATCGGCTCCATAAATATCGGGGGTAACAATATCAATTGCCGGAGCTGCGGCTTTCCAAATATCCATCACCATAATCACAGGCCCTCCACTAGGAAAAGTACCCGGTTGGGTGTAATTGGGTCTTGGATTTGGCAATGGGGTTGCCGGCATCCAACAGTTTACAAACATTGGCAGCGCATACTGCTTTTTACCTTCGGCAGCAATTTCGTTTAGGTAACTAGCGTAATGCCATGCCATAAAAAAGAGGTCGGTGGTTTCATTTTTCCCAAACACTTCGGTCCAAGTGCCGCTATTTTTATAGCCATTGTTTTGCCAAGCTGTGCGTAATTCTATTTCCAACTGTGCTTTATTCTTTTGCAAATAGGCCATCAACCTTTCAGGAACGGGCTTGTTGTAAGCCGCTAAACTTGCCGAACACAGGTCTTTCGATTGACCAAAAACACCTACTTCATTTTCTACCTGTATGGTAATAACGGTATTTTCTTTGGCATCAATTGTTGCAATATGCTTTACCAATTGTGTAAAAGCATACTTATCAGCCTGTTTGGTAGCTTCGCAAAAAGGTGATAAAGTCATGGTATTTTCGTTGGCCGCATTTTTTACGCGTTGATACTTGTCTACATCTTCCAACAGCCAAAGTGGTGCATAGGGCGATGTGCCATTTTTCCAACTGCCAAACCAAAGAATACCCAATTTAAGTTGGTGTTTCCTTGCCAATTGGATGAGGTTGGTAACATGGCTAAAGTCGAATACGCCTTGTTTGCGTTCAATTTGTTCCCAAGCAACCGGCAGCAACACGGTATTAATGCCACTTTGCCGAAGCGAAGGCAGCAACTCCTGCATATACCGAATGCTTGATGCCGACGAATTGTAGGCTTCGCCGGCAATTAACAAAAAGGGTTTGCCATGCACCATTAATTGTGTGGCACCATACTTATTTTTTTGTAAATAGGGTATTTGGCTATATGCCATTGATATACAGCCTATGAGTAACGCAATACAAAAAACAACTTTTTTCATGTGGCAGCCTCCAATGTTAATAGTTGAATATCTCCTCGCCATTGCGGACCAATTTTGCTTTGGTGCGTCCTTGTGGGGTTTTGGTAAAATAGAAGGTATCGGATTGGTCTTTAAAAATCACTTTTAGCACAGTTCGATCGGTGTTCCATTCCGTTTTGGGCAATTCTTCGCCGCTTAAATGCGGGAACAGCAATACTTTAAAATTGGGATTATTGGAACGGGAAGGAATGACCAAACGTTTACCAATATCCATGGTGCGCAAATAGAATTGGTGCATATCTTCTGTTTTTAATTTTTCGATCACTTCCAAACGAGGATTCGGCTCCAAATTAGGGCGAGGTGCGGGTGTGCGTTCCAAAACACGAACCAACAATTGCGGATCGCCTTTTTGGGGTATAAAACGCCCTGCCGACATGGTTTCGCCAGCCACATTGTCTACCTCTTGCATATTTCGCTTCATGCGTTTATCGCCCAACAAAATATCGTATTCTCCCTGCACTCCTCTGTTTGTGAGGGTATTAAAGCCTATGTTGAGCGCACCGGATTCTTGCTTTACATCCACCAATTGTTTAATTGAAACTACTTCCACATCTAAAGGCATAGGCATCAACCATTCATACAAACGCTCGTTATTGTCCTTTTGTATATCATCAACCACCAATACGTAATCGTGTTTACCTTTTACCAACCCTGCCGTTCTAAATGCGTGTGCTACTTGGTAATTGGGCAAGCGCATAGGCCAAGTATCTTCGTTCCAAATGAGTGGGTTAACCGCTAAATTACCGGAAAAATAATCGGCCACTTTTTTTAACGGATCACGTTCGGGCTTGGCATTTGGATAGTATTTTTTTAAGGTTTGAGCCGATGCTGCATATACTCCATTTTGCCATTGCGGCTCTACGGTTTTCCCCAATAACATATCGGCCACGGGCGATTTAAGCCACATCCAATCGTATGCATATTTTTGATCAATTACACCAAACGTTGCTTTGGTATTGTCTACATAATTTAACCAAGCAGCTGGGGTAGCAAAATAACCTTGTCCCCTCCCATCAATCGTAACGACTGAATGGTACTTACTTTCGGTACTGCGCCAACCATCTACTACCCATAAGCGGCCATGTGCGGCCAATTGAAAATTGCCTCTATCTGCATGGTCGTGCGATTGAAACAGCATATCCTGACGGGCATCTAACTGAAATTGTACAGCTTGCTTATTCCACTTATTGCGTGCGATAAATGAACCCCTCGAGGCTGAAAAGAATGTAAGTGGTAAATTAACCGGAGGTATACCGGCATAAGCCTCTTTGGTTTTGGCAGGATCGATAGCAAATACAAAGGCACTTACGTCGGGCAATTTTTCAATGGTTTTGGGTAAAGCATTTGCAAAAACGTAATCAATCTTTTCGTCGGCAGGGTAAAAATATTTCATTAGTAACATCATCAACCAAGGAACATCGGAAGCACTTCCCGTATCGCCGTGGGAAGTCCACAAAGCACTTGGATTGGGCGATAAACTATATATTAACCAATCCGGTATTTTTCTAAAGTGCGGATTAGCCCAAAAATCGGGACGGCTTCGGCGAGCTGCCGCTGCCATGAGTAATAAATCGTCGGCAAAAGGGCCAAACGTATAAGTAATGCCTTCGTTGCTCATGCCTTCAGGCGAGTAGGTATAGGTCAAATAATCTTGCAGCAATTCCAATCCGAGTTGGTAAATGCGTTTATCGTAACCTTTTTCATTTTCAGCTACCAAAACCGTTAAGGGATATGCCAAAGAAGATGCCAAATGGTTCCACCGACGCCAATGATTGGGTAATTGCATCCCATCGCCGTACTTACCACTCGTTTCCTTCACCATAAACTCCATGAAAGCTTTTTTATGTGCTTTGCTCATTCCATTGGCCGTAAAATCGAACAACTTTGCCATTTTACCACCGTTGTAAATGGCTTCTTTTACCATTTGCTCACGACCTTGTACTTGAGGGGTAGTTCGAATGCTACGCATCCATACTTGTAGCAAATTGCCGGCAACAGCTCCTGTTTCTTCGAGCAAAGTTTTATCATTGTTCAACTGAGCCAACAATCCCTGAACCGACAGTAAATTAGCCAAATCGCCAAATTTATATTCATGAGGCAACTGAATAGTATCGGTTTGTAATAATTGCTTGTATAACTTACCCAAAGCGTCATTACCACTACGTAATTTATCAAGATCTCTTTTGGCTACAGCCAATAATTGCTCTCCAATTTTTGTGGTAGCAAGTCGTTGCTGAATGCCTGCAAACTCACTTGGAGACGTAAATATTCTTGGAAAAACGCCCTTTGGTGCCACAACACCTACTTTGGTGGCATCGAAACCTGCATTTTGGTTATTCTGCACCGTTGTGTAAGGATTTTGCCATTTTATTTTATTATCAAGCACATCGGCAGCTAATAATTTTTGCGTGGGCATTTCCAATAATCTGGCATCGGTACGTAAAAGGGTATCGTTTTGATACGGTTTTAACAACGGATGCACCACTTGTGCCTGCATGAATATGGGCGTGCAACAAGCCAAAATTTGTAACGAAAGAGGTTGAAAAAAGCCTTTAAACAAACGATTTGTATTTTTTTTCTTCATAACAACAATGATTATTTACTATCAATAATGGAACTCGCTCCTCTTTGTACCGATACGGTATGTCTATTGTTCAACAATTTAAAAATAAGGGTATCTGTTTGTCCGTCTGCCCAAGATACTACCGCACGATTATTAGCATAACTGATGGTGGGCAATGCTTCGCCGTAGGTAAATGGAATAAGCAATACTTTGTAATTGGCAGTTACCGCTTTTCGACCAATTACCAACCGATTATACGAGCCAATACTTGCCTCAAAATTGGTAAATTGAATGCCGTTGCCTTTATTGGACTCCTTTACACATTCCATTTTAACACTATCTGCTTCGTTTTGGGGTAAAAGACTGTATACCAACAACATAGGATCGCCATTTTTGGGAATAAGTGGTGCTACATCGGTTCCTTTAGCCCAATCTTTGGCTAATTTTTCGTTGTAAGCCAACACCACTGCATTGTTGGGAGTAGCATCGTAGGCCGCTTTCCACACCCCTTTAGCCGTCATTACCGTCCATTGATAGGTGTGTGCTGAATCATCTTTTTGGGCGTCGTCTACAATCACCGAATAGCTGTGTTTACCTTTAATCATTCCGGCAGTACGGTAAACATATTTTACCGGATTCCACAAAGCCCGTAAGTTGGGCATAAAGTTGGAAAAATTGTACGAAGGCCACCAATACCGCATTTTGTATTGACCGGTACCAACAAAATATTTGAAATTATCAGGACGGGTTTCTAGTTCCCAACCTTGCGTAGCCACCGAAGAATCTATTTTACTGAATCCTTCACCCCATTTCATGACTTGTGTGCACCATTGATAAGTGTAGGCATAGGTCAAATCCTCGCTTCCGAAAGCACCATTGGCATTTAAATTGGCACCAATATAGTGACCAGCTGCAGGCGGGCCTTCGGCTTCGGCTTTGCCGTCGATGAGAATTTGGTTGTGGTAACGACCCGAATACGCTTTTGGCGAAGGCGACTCCGTGATCCAATTGACGCCCAAACCGGAGAAATAAAACATGCCAATATCGGCATGGTGATGCCCCGAACCAATATAATGGTTGTTACGGGTATGAAAACACAGCCAAGTAGCTTTGTCAGAGGCATCAGATGCAGCGGAAAGAATGCCCTGAGTTTCGGTATTCCAAATAGGTGGCAATTGTAAATCCTCACGCGTGGTTGGTTGCCAATCGGTTACATACGGAAAGGCAAACACAAAACCCGGATAACTGGTACCCGGCAAACGCACTCCATGGTGTTTTTTTAGTAATTGTGCCTTGTAAGCATCTATATCTATTTGCGCGCAGTTTACGTTGGGGTAAGCATTTTGTAGCAAGTAATCGGCGGCTCTATCGTTCGGGAAAAAAGATTTTATATCCATTACGCTTTGTGGCGAAAAAGCACTGCCACCCCAAGTACCGCTGCTCAATGTTTCTTGCCGATTGGGCGAAGTAGTATACACTTGCGCCGTTAATAATTTCCGAAAATGCGGATGTCCAAACAAATTATCGCCTCGGCGAGCTTGAACCACCATGGCCAAAAACTGGAATTGAAAACCTCCCCCACTTTTGCCATTGCTTTCAAACATTTGTCCCTTATCGTCGATACCCCATTCCAAAAAATCACGGGTGAGTTCGCAACCACTTGCATAACCTTCGGCATCAAAGCCATCCAAACCTTCAATAGCTGCTAATGAAATATGGTGTGTTAAGTGCCACGTTACATGGTTTACATCCCTAAAACCCCTTCTAGGACCATCGCCGCCTTCTGCACAGCGTCCATAAGTGGCTTTGGCTATCAGGTTTTGCATAAACTTTCGCTGTTGTGCGGTCATGTATTTGCCGGCATAATCCAACGACAAAGCTATGTCCATATGCGGTAACATGCCGTGCATACCTCGCCAATTGGTTTCCGAATTGTTGGCATCATCAGGATGTACGCCAAATTCGCTATCCGCAGTACGAACATGTTGCTCTACCTTTTTTTCTACCAATTCGTAGTAGTTAGATAGGGCATCGGCTACTTTTTTCCCTAATACATCATTATTGGTGAGCATACAATACAATGCCATTGTAGTAAGGCAATTGGTAATGTAGTTGATGTGCGATTGGGCAATACCGGGTTTAAAATCTTTGGTTAATCCGGCCACATGGTACGTACTACCCAATTGACCATCGCCATTTTTATCAAAATTACCTGTGGCTAATTGGTTGAATAATTGGCCATCGGCAGTGGCGGCATCCCACCAAGTTTTGGTAAATAAAATTTCTATTTCGGCCATGGCTTTTTGAGCCGATTTGTTGGCAGCAATGTGTTGTTGCAACATGGGTATGTCCTGAGGCGAAAACAACAACCGAGGATAAACACCCGGAGCAGGTACTTTGCTACCCAAAAGTGTTTTATTAAAGCCTGTAAAATCGTAAGCTGAAGTGGGCGTTGTGGGCCAAACTGTTTCTTTTCCTTTTTCCAATAATGCTACGTCTTCGGGTTTGGCGCGAGCGTGTTCTGTCCACTTGCCTTGTGCTTTCAATGTTGGAATGTATTTGGTAGCAATATCTGGGTCCATGAATTTCTGCGGCGTATCGAAAATACTCACAATACAATCGGATAATACCGCATTGGTATCTCGGTAAGTAATTGGTTGGTTACTGATGAGCAACAATCCACGTTTGGTGAGCAACATTTGTTTGCCCAATGCCTTGGCCAAATCTGTAACGGAAAAGTACACTGCACCATTTATGCGCTTAATTTCCACCGAAGGTGGTAACTGATAAGGCTTCCTTTCCACCTCGTACACCCAACGAGGCGCTAATATTTCGAGCCCTTTTGGAATGGGTTTGGGATGAAACGTTGTTTGCGCAACAATAGCCGCAAATGCTTCGGGCACAAATACTTTGTTTTGAAATAGATGCGCTTCGGCACAAAGAATGTCTTTGGTATCCAAGCGTACTTTGTAGCCATCTACATAAGCATAGCGACTACCCACAAATAAGGCGGTGGTATTTTTCAATGCTGCTAAAGCACTAGGGCGAGCTGATTGGGTATAAGGCAATCCGGCATTTTGTGGGGGCGCCGGCAAACGAACGGTTTGTGCCTGTGCAGACAAATAACAAACAACACCCAACACGTAAATAAAAACAAAACGATGAGGATAAGCAGGTAAACATTTTTTCATAACGGACAAGCAAATGGTGAATTGATTATTTTTTTGTAATCCAATTGGGATCGTTGCTGTTAATCAATTGAATTTTGTGTTTAAGGAACTTAAAAGACGTTAGGAAGTCACTAATAGTAGCTACTGTTTGCAATGTTTCGGCCTCGGTGGCTTTGTAGCGTGGCACTGCAAAAGCATGCCCTGTATTGGGCAGTAGCACCAATTGGCAGTTGCTTTTGTATTGATTGGCCTTTTGGGCAAAGGCTTCTGCATATGCCGGAGGCGTAATTTTGTCGTTCATGCCGTTTATTAGCAAAGTGGGTGGCAAGGCCGATTTGATTACAAAAAGAGGCGATATGGCTTTCGCTTTTTCAAAGCATTGGTTGTGTAAAACCACCGAATCGGTAATTGACTTGGGGGCAAACAAAATAGATGCATCTACAAATTTCAGGAAGGTAGGTGTAGTTACATTCACCACCGGATTTAACAGTACGAGGGCTGTGGGTTTGGTAGAGAGTGTACTATCTTCGTTTGGATCATTGTATCCATCGAGCAATTGCATACACGCCGCTAAGTGTCCTCCGGCAGATTCGCCACAAATCACTAACCTATTGGTATCTACGCATAGCTGACTAGCGTGTTGTTTGATGTATCGTATGGCCGATTTACAATCTGCAATACAGTTGTTAATATCGTCAGTTGGCCGTTTCAGCAATCGGTAATCTATGCTAATACCCACCATTCCACGCATAGCAAAATACGCAGCATAGGCAAAAAAGGATTTTGCATTACCTCCCCTCCATGCTCCGCCGTGAATAAACACGATGGTCGGAAATTTATGTGCAAGACTTGCTTTTGGTGGTAAAGAGTAGTAGAACTTGATAGCACTATCGTTAACCGTTTTATACGTTACCGCTTGCATGTTGGATGCCGCAGCACTATCCAAATCTTTCCAAGTAACAGTGGTTTGCGCCTTAGCAGCAACTACGATGAGTACAACAAGCAAAACCAATACCATTTTACCATAGACAGCTACTAGCCGTTGTTTGTATGAAGCAATCATTTCAAAATCTTTTTTGATAGGTCTTGACATTGGGGTTTATCCCAATGGCTAATGAACCTATTGTTTGTTGCGTGAATATCTGTGTTTCCCAAAATCTGCAATTGTCCGTATGTTGTAAACACTTGTCCAAACGCTCATTATTACTTGCAAGCAACTCCATTTTAGTGCTACAAAAGGACAAGCCACCATAAGTTATCCTCCCTCATATTTTGTATTGTACAAATGAATTGTGCGGCTACATGGTAGCCTATTTTAAGGATGATGAGCCAGGGGCCGGTACTACTAGCAATCTTTAGTGGCGTTGGCACCATTCAACAATTGATACCTCTATGAAGCTAAAAATACATTTGCTTATTAAAAGATGAGCACCCTTGTTATGAGCCTTTTGTTTACCCAGTAAAAAATAACCACTTTTTATTTGATATTTTCCGCAACTGATAAAAACACATTTCTTTTTGGTTTTGTACTTTCTGCAACTGCCGAAAGCACAATTTCTTTTGGTTTTGTACTTTCCACATCTGCCGAAAGCACAATTCCATTTGGTTTTGTACTTTCCGCAACTGATAAATGCACAATTCCATTTGTTTTTGTGCTTTCCGTAACAAACGAAAGCCTAATTCCATTTTATTCTGTGTTTTCTGCAATTAAAAAAGTTCTATTTCCAATGTTATGGTTGTTTAACCATTTCCCATAATGCAAATAGAACAGCTTTTTTCAAGTGTCCGCATGCAATTTATAGCCCAAGAATAAAACCAAGAAGGGAATCAATGCAAACAGATAAAGCCACCCATTAAACAACAATCAATCATTCCAATACCTAATTCCTTTTAGCTAGGTATCATTAGCACTACCCTGTAACAATGCATGTTTAACAGGGAGTATCCGCACTTTTTAATTGAGTTGCTTAGATATGTCAAAACAAAAGGAGCAATTATATACATCGATATAATTGCCCCTTTTAGCATGTATCAAAGAAATTTTGTTAAGTCATTTAATCAACACATGGTTATGAAAATGATATAGGTAAGCACCTTAATCTACCATTACCACTTTGCTGCTTTTCTGAGCACCACTAGCCACTTCAATTACATAGCTGCCTTTGTGTAATGTTGAAGGCAATTGCAATTGGTAATTGTGAGCAGCACTCACATTGTCAATAGCACGTACCGCATGTACTTTACCATTTGCAGCATCAATTACACGAACTGATACACCACCATTTACTGCAAAATTGCGCAAAGCAATATTCACAACACGATTGGTAATGGTTGTAGGATATACTTGAACACTTACTCTTGCATTAGCAGCAGCATAAGCCACTACAGCAGAATAGGTTTGAGAACCATCAACTCCTACTATCTTGATACGGTAATAAGCACTATTAGCAGTATTGGCAGCATCTACAAATTGGTAACTAGTTGCATTAGCAGCACTCAATTGTCCAATAGCTACAAATGAGCTACTGCTTACTGTTGCTTTTTCTACAACATAAGCAGCTACACCCACTTCGTTAGCAGCTGTCCATTTAACTACTGGCAATTGATTAACGGCCGATACACCAACATTACTTACTACTACGGGTAAAGTAACACCTGCTTGGCTCACACCTAAGAATACCATAGTGTCTGCAATAGCATCGGAAGAAGCAGTATTAGCAGTATTATCACCGGTACCGGTTGCAATACCCCATACATTGTTTACATTTTTAGCTACTCCAATTTGTGTTAATGCTTGGAAGGCACTTGGTTCAATACTTGGAGCTGTCCAATTAACAGCAGCGGTATAACTACCTGCAAATGAATGATTGTAAACACGCCAGAATTGGTTCAATACTTTAGCAGAGTCTGCTGCATTTAAACGCAAACCAATACCCATACCAGATAAAGTGGTACCTGTGCTAGTAGCTACTTGTATATCGTTAGCACCTCCATTTACATTTAAAGTAATAGGCGCATAACCTGTAGCACTACCAATTGGGAATGTATATTGACCTGTAATGTTTTTTACTCTCAAATGTCCAAAACGAGAGTTGTTAGAAGTAGTACCGCTGACTATATAAGTACCGCTTTTCAAAATTTTAATGGCATTACCAGAAAGTATGGTTAATGTGTCTGATTGACCAATTGTAATATTCGTGTTAACCAAAGTAAGCGTTCCATTAACATTAACACTACCATTTGCTGTACCATTGGCCAAAACTGGAGTAGATTGAGTACCCGTTTCGCCATAAATGGTTAAGTTACCATAATTCAATGGCGAAATGAACATAGATTGAGTACCAGCTGCAGAATCAATAACGGTAGATAGGGCACCGAGTGTTACCAACTTGCGCACATCTGCATTAGCTTTGTAAAAAAACACCGCTTGGTTAGATTGAGCCGCATTATAAGCAGCCGCCAAGCCATTTCTTCTATTATTAACGGAAAGAAGCACATTGTTATCAACATTTACTTTGGCAGTTGAATCTTTTAAAACAAAGGATCCTCCCGCAGAATATAATGCAGCACCACTTTTAATGTCAATATTGCCACTCACTCTCACAGTACCACGTAGTGTAAATACAGCATTGGTAGTATCTGTACCTATTTGTATATTGCCTAACTGCATAGGCCAGTTTCCACTAGCGTCAAGTCTGTAAGTAGTAGCAGTAGGAGATGCACCTTTAAACACCAATTTACCTGTTCCTGTATGTACACCGGAAGTGTAAATATTGATAACCGAGTCAACACCAACGGTATTAAGCACCGGATAAGAAAGGGTAATCTTTTTATTAGCCGCATCAACAGCTACTATTTCTGTACCGGAAAAAATATTTCTACCTTGCAGAACTTGGCCTACTTCTATTGAGTCTACATTGTTCAAAGTTAATTCTGTGCCTCCTCTTATTACGGCCACCGTAGAGAGTCTTACTTTGGCAACAGGACTTGGATTTACAATAACAGTACCATTCAAAACGATGGTATTACCACCATCATCCAGGCTACCTGCTAAGTAAAAACAGTTAAGGCTATTGCTGGTATAACCAGGAAAGGCTATTTTGAAACTATTGGCAACACCTACCAATTTAACGGAAATACCCGGTAAAATACGCAAAGAACTTATTTCAATATCCAAACCGGTAACGTTTACAGAGTAAACTGGCCCTGTTGCTGTGGTATCGAAATATACCTGATCGGCACGTGCCGGCAATCTAGTACCACCAACACCTGTTTTAGTAGTACTCCAATTAGCAGGGACATTCCAAGCACCGGAAGCACCGCCAATCCAAAAAAAGTTAGCTGCCTGTGCCAATGCAACAGACAAAATGAAGCAAGTCATAAAAAGTGTAAATCTTTTCATCATTAGATTTTTTTAATTGAACAAAACTTTGGTAAATTATTAAAAACGATTATAAAAATATTTATTTGCCTTCAGGTGGAGTTGCCTATTTGTTGCAGATGCTGTTCCCAGAATCCCATTTACAGGCAAAACAGCCATAACATTCAATAGAGGTAGTGAATTAATATTGAAAAGTTGTTTTTTGATTATTGGTCAGTAAATGCATTTCAATGCCGGCAAACAACACGGCAAACAAACCATGCGTGTCATCGTCAAAATATGGCCTATTGATGTAATAGTTCACATCCTCGGAACACATAGTACCCATACAAATATCATGCACCGTGCCATCGGCTTCGATACGTGATTGCAAAGCGCTCCACGCACGCTTTACTTTGGGTGTATAGGTTGCTGCATCTAGCCAACCGTTGTTGATGCCTCTAGCTATAGCCATGGTAAAAATGGCTGTACCCGACACTTCTTTCTTAGAATCTTTGCGATCAATTACATTGAACCAAAAACCGCTTTCGTCTTGATACTTGATGATGCTTGCAACATGGGTTTGGTAATGTGCTAAAATTTTGACATATAACGGATGCGAGCGAGGCAATTGCTTCAATACCTCAGTAGTAGCCCATATGCCCCAACCATTGGCACGACTCCAATGAGGTAATTTGGCACTGCTTCCCGAGTACTTAGCATGACAGTATAAATTAGCGGCAGAATCCCAAACTTCCGACTTGAAATTCAACACCTGATTAGCCGCATCATCTAGCAAACGGGCACGTTCAGCATCTGTTTTGGCTATTCGTGATGCCTGTACCAAAAACGGGATGCCCATAAACATATCATCAACCCAAGTAGTATATTTTTGAGGGGTTAATCGTGTGAATATATTGGAATTTGCTAACCTCAATTGTTCCTTAGTACCATACTGCACCATACGGTCAATAAATGATTGGTAAAGCTTTCGGTTAGTAAAATTGGGTTCTTTGTGTAACCGATGTACTAATGGAAGCGATGGGGCTAATGTAAAATCGAGCAAAGGAACGCCTAGTATTTGAATATTTGCTGAACTATCGGCATTGAGGTTGTATAACTGGTGACGAACAAATGGTGTTCCATTTAAATGGAAATTGCAGTAATTATTGGCAAAATCGTCATACTTCTTGTCGCCGGATATTTCCGACAATATTTGCATTGCCCAAGCGGTGCCGCCATTGTGGTAGTTCCAATGGTAACTTGTACCCCACTTTTTGGGATTAATCATACCACCCACTATTTCTATTTTTGGTATTGTCCAAGTAATTGGTTCGTTGGCACCGGCGTACATGGTTCCAAAAGCTATGGCTTTTTCGGGTTCATAAACGGTGTTTAAACCCGTGCGGTTAACATTGGCAAAAGGACCCACTACCAACCAATTGCTAACTTTGGCTATTGAAGCGTCTATGTACTGCATTTTATCTACCCCAATAGCAGGGTAGTCGATTGCTTTTGCCAAAACAGCTCCATTGGTACTTGGCGGTTGCATGCACACTTTCCATTCTTTTCCGCTAGTTTCCGATTTAATCAGTAATTGATTGATGCCTTTTTGTAGCGGTAATACCAGTTTTTTTTGCATCTTGATGCTGCGTTCTGCAAATACCATTTGCAACTTTCTATTACCAGAAAACTGGTACACCAACTTTCCATTTAACCAAATTTTACAACCATCGTTGTGTTCCAACTCTATATTAAAATCTTGATTGGTGTTGCTTTCTAATTGAGTAACAGCATAGGCTACTCCCGGTTTTCCCAAACCAAAGGTTCGGCCAAAATCCACCACTTGCAAACCATTGAAGGTTTTGTTGGCATGATGCAGAGATAATTGGTATTTAAAAGGCGTTTCGCGAATGAGTTTATCGCCAATTGATTTTAACACCGTAAGTGCATTGGTACTTTGACCATTTGCGAGTAAAATAAGTGTAGATGAAGCAAAAACCAATAAGCAACTTTTTACCCATTGCCTGCCAAAAAAATAAACTGTTTTCATATGCCGTTACAATTATTGCTAATTCAATGCAACAAAAGAAGCATTCTAACACAGTTTGGAGTAATCCCAATGTTGAATTTAGTTAGCCCAAACAACCAAATTGAACATTTAGGACAACTTTAAGGGTTGTTCATGGACTCAAATTTGCAACAAAGGGGCAACTACCTGCAGGATATAAGCAAAAGGGCAAAACCCAACTACCTTTTATATAGTGGTTGAATATTAACAATTATTGGTGGCAAATAGCTGCATTTTGATATTTTTTTATAAGCATGTCTATCCATTTGCTTAACGAAGTGCGTAATTGGGGCGTAGGACAATTGCGTGAACCAACTCAAACAGGTATTTAGTTACCGTGCAAGCAGTCTATTATTCTCAATTCGCATAGCAAATGTTGCTTTCTATACAGCTAATGGTTATTAATTGCCTTTTACTTCGTGTCCTTTCCAACCAAAAAACAGCAAATACACGTAACATACCAATGGTAATAAGAAGGCGTATTGTATTCCCCATACATCAGAAACATAACCCATCATTGGCGGAATAATAGCGCCCCCCACAATGCCAAGTAAAAACACAGAAGAAGCTTTTTTTGTGTAACCCCCCAAATCTTTTATACTTAAACTAAATATAATTGGGTAAATAACAGAAGTGAAAAAACCCACGAACGACAAACAAGAAAGTGAGAAATATCCGGTAGTAAGCATAGCCAAAGTAACCATTGCAAATGCACCACAGCTACACCAAATTAAGACTACATTGGGTTTAATTTTATTGAGCAAATAAGCCCCACCAAGCCTACCTGCTAGTACAAAACCCATGAATGCGGCAATAAACAACGCTGCTTTTTGTTCCGTTAATCCAAATAAATCTTGAGCTTTGGCATACCGAATAATAAAACTTACAATCCCCACTTCGGCACCTACATAAAAAAATTCCGCACCTACACCATAAAGTGTATGTTTAAATCGGAAAATATGCTTCAATAATTTTTTTTCGCCAGTAACTGCCTCTTCTTCTTTGATAACGGGCAATTGTATACTTAAAACAATGATGGCCATTACTGTAAACACAACTGCCAATGTTACATAAGGCAATTTCACCAAATTGGCCTCAGCAGCTAAAAAAGCCTGCAACTCCGAAACCGAATAAGCACTAATAACCTCCTGGGGTATGTCTTTTTTATGTAACAACAACAATGCACCAAGATAAGGTGCAATTGTGGCACCCAAAGAACCGATAGCAGCCGACAAACTAAGACGGCCAGATGCCCCGTCGGGTGAACCTAGTTTGGTAATATAGGGCGATGCCGTAACTTCTAAAAGTGCAAAACCGGCTGCCATAACAAAAAGCGCTGTTAAAAACAGTGGATAGTACCGCATTTCGGCTGCCGGATAAAAAATACAAGCCCCTACTGCTGCAATCAGTAAGCCCGTCACCATACCGGCTCGGTATCCTTTTTTTTCAATATACCATCCTGCAGGAAGGGCTACCAAAAAATAAGCCCCAAAAAAGGCAGACTGCACCAATGATGATTGAAAATCGGTGAGTTGACAAGCACGCTTTAAGTGAGGTATCAATACATCATTGATATTTCGGCTCATATTCCAAAAAAACATGAGTGTCATTACAATAATTAAGGGCACTAAAAATTGAGTAGCAGATTGCTTTTGACTGTTCATATGGCTGGCAATTGGGTAGTGAATGAAGGTTATGTAAGTACGTAGTGAAAAAAAGGGAACTTAGTTTTGGGAAAAAATACATTGCATTTCTACCCAAAGCGTATCATCTGATGCAAATGGTAGTCGCTGTTGGAATGTAAGCATCAAAGCTGCCCATTCTTGCTGTTTAGGAAGTGTACCTAAACGCGCAAAATCCCTTTGCAAGTCAAAAGTGGGAACAGTTTCCATAATCATGAAAAGGCGATTCCCGGCACGATAGATATCCATAGAAACGATACCTACTTCCTTATTCCCGGCCAATATTTCCGGCCAAATTATATCGCTTTTATGATAATATTCATAGGAAGCAATCAATTCTGGATTGTCTTTTAAATCTAAGGCTAAGCAATATCGTTTGGTAGACATAAAAAAATGTTTATAAAAAATCAATAATTAAATAATATCTATGCAATAACCACATCAATAATGGCTTTAACCACTTGATTTTGCGGTTGGGTGAGTGTTTCAAAATTTTCTACTAAGTCATCAAAAGGCATACGGTGGGTAATCATCCAATCAGGATTTATCACACCATCTTCCATTAATTTTCCAATTGCGGCAAAGTCCTCAGATAGCGCCGCCCTTGTTGCTTTGAGGGTTAATTCTTTTTTATGAAAAAATGGGTCGTAAAAGGTTACATCGCCCATAAAAAGACCTACAAATACAATAGTACCTCCGGCCGCCACGTATTGGAATGCATTGTGCATCGACTCTTTATTGCCGGTTGCATCAATAACCACGGTTGGCAAATCGCCTTTTAAGGTTTCGAGTAATTGGTCTAATGGAGCTTCCCCTGCCAAAATGGTATCGTGAATTGCTAATTTATTTTTACAAAATTGCAATCTGTCCTCATTCATATCCATGACCAATACCTTAGCGCCGCTCAACTTCACAAACTCGATCACACACAGTCCAATAGGACCGGCACCCACAACCAATACAATGTCGTCTTTTTGTATTTCAGCTCGGTTTACTGCATGCCTCCCAATAGCAAGCGGCTCAATTAAGGCCAACATATCGGTAGAAAGTTGATTAAACGTGTGTAAATGGCTAGCAGGATAGGTAAAATATTCTTGCATACCTCCATCTTCATGCACACCTAACACGGTCAAGTTTTCACCGCAATTGGTTTTACCCCTTTTTACGGCTTGACCAACTGTAGGGTTTCGATAGGGTTCCACACAACAAAAATCGCCTACTTTAACATTGTGCACCTCTTTACCAATGGCTACGACCTCAACCGCTAATTCATGCCCAAGTATTCTTGGATATGAAAAAAAAGGTTGTTTGCCTCCAAACGCATGAATATCGGTGCCACACACACCAATTTTATGCACCCTGAGCAATGCATGTTGCTCATTTTCGATCGTCGGAATAGGCTTAGTCGTGTGAATAAATTCTCCTGGTTTGTTTAATAGTATTGCTTTCATTGTTACGACAATATGATTTGCGTTATTTCGTTAAAAAGTTGTTCGGGTAAAGAACCTGCTTTCCAATCTTGTAAAGTATCTTTCATTTGTTGCTCATTCCTAGCGCCTACTACTACTCTATCGGCCTCCTTTATAGAAAACAAATAGCGCTGCGCCAAAGTGGATAAGGATAAGCCATGTTCTTTTGCCAACGATTTCACCTTTATTGCATTTTCAATATCGCGTTCGGTAATCCATTGTCCGTCGGCACCATCGCTAATGTATTGCTCAAGCCGATTGCCTAGCAGCGAAAAGTGCAATGAAGAAGCCGCATAATAGGCAATACCTTCTTGTTGGCACCAAGGAATATCTTTTTCAAAGGCGGATAAATTACAAGCATCCATCTTCAAAAAACCCGAGACAGCATCAAAATGCTCTTTGGTAATGTATGGCCTGATAGCGGCTGTAGGATTGCCACCAATGCCAACATATTTTACCAATTTTTGCTCCTTGAATTGCATGAGGGTATTGATGATTTCCTCAATTTCGGAAACGGGAACCAATTGCGGTTCGTGTAAGAACAACAAATCAATTTGCTGTACACCAAGTGTTTTTAAGCTTTGGTGCAAACTTGTTTCCATTGCTCCCTTGGAATAATCCAATTTAAAATCAAAGGCATCTTCGCCACGCATACGGCCAACTTTGGTGCTTATAAATGGCTGTTCGCCCTGCCATTCTTTAAGCGCCAACCCTAAATACATTTCTGCATTGGCATAAGAAGGCGCCGTATCGAACGATCGAACCCCTTCTTTTAAAGCATATAAAATAGCACGAACCGATTCGTCGGGATTAATTTCGCCCCAAACGCCTCCTAATCCTGAAGTGCCACAAACAATTCTGCCACCATTTGGGAAAGCATTGCAAGTGGTATAATGGGCTTGATAAGTTGGTTTCATGGCAATGATATTTTCTATTGTTTTGATAGAAGTAGTCAACATATGGAATTAGCCCTAAAAATTGACGGTAGCGCCACCATCTACCGGCAGCACCACACCCGTTACATATTTGGCAGCAACTGAACTAAGGTACACCGCAGCATTGCCAATATCTTCGGGTTCGCCAAATTGTGGCATGGCAATACGATTGGTAATTTTTTGTTTGCGTTCCGCATCGGCATTAATGGCATTAAAAAACATATCGGAGGCTATCCACCCCGGAGCAATACAATTTATACGAACCTTGCTTTTAGAATATTCTGTTACTAAATTGTTCATGAGCCCTATCAGTGCCGTTTTGGAGGTGCCGTAAGCCACTACCCTATCTATACCAAACAGTCCGGCCATAGAACTTATTAAAATAATAGAACCCGATTGCCGTTGTATCATGCCTTTGGCGGTTTCGCGCGTTAGTGCAAACACACTGAGTAAGTTGGTTTGAATTATGTTTGCAAAATCCGCATCGGTAGTGTCCTGCGCCCATTTTTTTAGGTGTATGCCCGCATTATTTACCAATATATCGATGGCTTGATGGTTGGTTTCGATGGTTTCAACCAATTGAGGAATGGCAGTAAGTTGCGATAAATCGCACAAGTAATAATGTGCCTGCGACCCCAATTGCGCACAGGCCTCTTGCAAAACGGCTTCTCTACGGCCTGTAATAACTACGGTAGCACCGGCATGCACCATAGCTTTGGCTATACCCAATCCTATGCCGGTTCCCCCACCGGTTATTAAAGCAAGCTTGCCGTTTAAAGAAAAAGGGGAAATTGTTTGCCCTGCGTTCATTTTTTAAATTGTTTGTAAGTATTCGTCAATAAAATTGAATCCCCAACCCGGTTGTTGGTGCGGATACGCAAATCCATCTTTAACCAACATTGGATTATCAATTAAGCCATCAATCCAATCGAACGACTCAGCACCTACTCCATTGGGAATGGTACACAATAGTGGTACATCGTAATCCTTATAATAGTGAGGCAGCACCGGCACATGAAAGCCAGCGGCTATTGCAGCACTATCGCGCCAAGGTTCCACACCACCTATGCGAAGAATATCCGGCTGCCAAATGTCAATGGCTTTTCTTTTAATAAGCTCTATCAATGGTAAGCTCGAAAACTCCCGTTCGCCCATTGCAAGCGAAATGCTCGTTTGTTGTTTTAATGTTTGAAAACCATCAAAATTTTCGTGGTGTAGGGGTTCTTCAAACCAATAAATATTTAAATCACTTACTGCTTTAGCTAGTTGAATGGCATCGGGCAAATTCATTCCTTGATTGGCATCAATCATGATATTTACATCGTTGCCCACTGCTGCACGCACTTGTTGCAAACGCTCCAAATCTCTCTTCCAACTAGGCGACCCAACTTTTATTTTTACTGCTTTGAAACCCCTACTTACATAGTCCGTTACTTCACCAATTAATTCGTCGATGGAATAAGAAATCCACCCCCCGGAACCATACAATGGGACTTTTTCGCGATGGGTTCCAAATAATTTCCATATGGGTTGGTTCAACACTTTGCCCCAAGCATCCCACATAGCAATGTTAATGGCTCCTTGCACCCAACGCAGCAGGCCATGCTGTCCAAAATACTCATGCAAATGATTTAATTTATGATACACGGCGCCTGTGTGGTAAACGGGTTGTCCAATTACGGCTTCCATGCAGTCATTTAATGCCCCTTTAATGGCTTCGGGCGAGTATTGGAACGACAATAAATAGGATTCGCCTACTACCCCATTGTGCAACTCCATGCGCAAAACCACAAATGAAATTTCAGTAAGTGTATGTGTAGCATCTGAAATAGGTTTTTTTAGCTTACTTACTGCCTTATAAAGTTTGATATCGCGAATCAGTAAATCTTGTTGTTGCATAGTCAATCATTTAGGATGCTAAAGTCCTACTTTTTAGTATGTACACTATTTACTTTATTATCTATATTGTGCACTATTTTATCATCAAAATTCCATTTTATAGTTTACGAGGCTAATTCTGTATACTTTTCAGCATTGTGAGCGCCCATGACTCAAATAAGTTCCTTCTATTGTTTCGCAGAAGCAGCAAATCAACCGTTACCAATAAGACAACAACATGAAAGCAGCATATAGAAATGTATTAGAAGAAAAAGGCCAATCGATTCGCGTGTTTGTATTTGAAGACAAAGAATTTCCAGCGGCTTGGCATTCGCATCCTCAATACGAATTAACATTCATTGCCAGTAGCAGCGGAATGCGGTACATTGGCGATCACATTCACAATTTTACTTCCGGCGATTTGGTTTTGGTGGGCACCAATCTTCCCCATTCTTGGAAAACGGTAGGCGAACAACAATCGCTCGTAAAAGCAATTATCATTCAGTTTAGCGAAGATTTTCTTGGTACCAATTGGCTAGACAAATTCGAGTTTTCGCAAATCAAACAGTTACTTACTTTATCGGCAAGAGGTATCCAATTTTCCGATGCAACTGCAAAAGCATTAGCACCCACTTTGTTACAGTTACCAGAAAAATCTGCCTTTGACAAAGTGATTGGTTTGGTACAGATATTGCAAACACTTGCGCAAAAAAAAGAACACCAACTGCTTTCTACGGCAGGTTTTAATACCAGCATTACGGGAGAGGATAGCAAACGAATTAGTACCGTACTTACTTATGTAAAAAATAATGTACAGTCGAAAATAGCCATCAGCATGGTAGCTAGTTTGGTAGGCTTAACAGAAGTATCGTTTTGCAGGTATTTCAAAAAGGTACACAACAAACCCTTTATTGCCTTTTTAAATGAGTTTAGAATAGCCTTAGCTTGTAAATTATTGATAGAAACCGACTTGACAGTTAGTGAAATTGGCTATGAATGTGGTTTTGGAAGCATAACACTGCTCCACCGTCTTTTCAAAAAGAAGCACTTCATGACTCCTTTAGATTACCGCAACCAATACCGTTCTATCCCCACAACGTCAAAAAAATAGGCGTAATTTACTCTCCTCTTATTAGCAAAATCAACCTAAATCTTGAAATCGGCATGACAATTGTCTAGTGCCACTGCTAGGTAAACTCCTTTTTATATAACATTAGGCATCTATGTTATTATTGCCGCTTTTTTGCTGTTCGGGTAACTATCTACAAACTACAGGCGAAGAAATTCATAACATTACCACAGCAAATCAATGTTATTTTTTCAGTACAATAGTTTTTTCCTCGTTTGCTTTCAGGGTTATTTTCTGAAAACACGCATCATTGTTCCAACCTATTGGCTGATGTTTATCAGCATCTAAGCATACAGAATATGTTGTAGAATAAATGGTAGGATTCTTTAATCGAATGAGTATTTCGTTTGCGCTTATCCGCAAAATGGATGCGTCAATATGGTCAAATACGGTTAGTTTTCCATTATGGATATCAATATATATACTCGGTATTTGAGCTGTTGATTGCAGCAAGGCTACTTCCACCCAAGGGCACGAGCCAAAAAGGTTGCCTCCTATATTGCGCTCCCCTTCCCAATTGCTAATATTCACTCTTTCACAAACATAGCCCGGCAACATATTGAGACTTAACATTTGTTCGGCAGTTGAAACGTATTGTACCGAGTTATGAACTATGTCTTTTAATAATTCAAGGTAAATGGTATTATTTGTAAAACGATATAGTTTCAAGAGGGCTTCCCCTGAGTAGTTGCAAATGGCAGGAGCGGCGTGTTGGTTTTGAATATTGGCCCAAACCGATCCGGTTGCTTTCACATTCCGCAAACCTAGCGCACTTTGTGGCGGAAATGTGTAATCGTAGGATGTAACCCAAGTAGAAAAGTATGCGACAGCATCCGTGGCCATGGTTAAGTATTTTTTCTCCTTTGTTATTTCATATAGTGCAACCAACCCTTCAACAAGGGCAAATGCCGATTCAGAATCCGGACATTGTATTGCTTCCCCTGGCCCACCGGTGGTGTATCCATTTTTTAAGTCGCGGTTATAATAAAGTTCAGCAGCAGCTTCCGCTATTTTCAGGTAATCGATATTCTTGAAATATTGTGATGCCAATGCAAGCCCCGCAACAACACTTGCACCTGATGTTGAACCATAAACTACCATTTGGCCGGTTTTTACATCAAACAATTGGCCAAACTGTTTGTAATTTTTCCAGATATTAACTAAAACATTTGCCAGTTTAAGGGCTTTCGGTTCAATTTTCTGCACAAAGTCATGTTCCTTTTCAGCATTTTTAAGTACTATCAGGTTTTGCAACAAGTAATACAGGGCATCTCCATTTCTTCTAGCCATGCCCAATAAAGGTTTTTTTGCGTTATTCCTAAAATCATCGCTATACAATACGCCGTCTTTAAAAACACCATACATCAAGCCCGATTCATCCTGCATCTCTCTCATAATGGTTTCTATATTCTGCATGGATCGGGCCTTACTCATGGCATTGCCTGCAATCATTAAAGGCAATTCTTCAATCATACCTCCAATCCACCCCAATTGAATGCCGCTATAACATTGCTTTAATTCGTGATTACCTCCCTGTCGGTAATACTTCATAGAATCATTCCATCTTTCTGTGTTGTGCAACGTTTCTTCTAATTCAAATACTTTTCTGAAAGGGATTGTATTAACATAGGTATTTGGACCGGTAATTTTTTTTCGTAATTTGAAAAAGGTATAGAGTAAATCAATCGGATATTCTGAACGAAACGCATAAATACGAAATGCTATTTTAAATGAAAAATTGCTATCATTGACAGGAAGATTTCCTTTTTGTACCGAATAGACCGACAAGGAAGCCTTAGTAGCATTTGCACTTTCGTTAATTGCCAATTCAAAATTTTGGGTTGGCTTTATCAGTAATAAAAAACTCCTTTTTAAAGTCGGACTAAAAAATGCTATTGCCGGACAACTCGCGTCGTTTAGTTTGAGTTTAAGATTGGAGGCTGCTTCGTTCAAACTCAAATGGGGTAAATAATCCGGAATAATGGGCGAAATATCATGGTACCTATCAGGTGCTTGCACAACAGTAGGCCATCGCATGTTGACTGTTTTAAAACGATTGCCATTGTAAACTGCGGCAGGAACTAAAACATAGTTATTTTTTGACCAATCTGAAAAATTGAAATTTAGCCCCATAACAGCAGCAGACTTATGTTTGGCTTTTAAAGAAATAGAAAGTTCTACATCTATTGCCGGTACTGCCCCATCAACTTGTTGATAATTGAGCTTATAGTGCCATGATGCATGATTAGGAGCAGCATGGCTGATACCATTTTGTTTGTTACCTAAAGTGGAATTTTTCAATGAATCTTCTTGTTCCACAAAAGGCTCCATACTCCCATGAACACCACGCAATAGTTGGGTTAACTGCCCATGCTGCGCATTCAGCATAACAGGTAGCCAACACCATACGCCCATCCAAAAGAATGATTTAACATATTTAAGTAAGAATAAGTAGGGCATTTAATTTTTATTCAATCGTTTATTCGTGATTAGTATTTGGAAAAAGTGAGCTCCTTAGCAAACAATATTGCATCAAGCCGAGTGGCCGTTTTTTATTACCATTTAAATATTCTACATGCCTTTTCATCAATACAAAAATGAATTGCTCTTTCCTGAAACATAATTCTTATGCCTACACTTTTACTTCATCCCAAAATGTTTCATCACAAATCGGAGGCACGAATCTTGTTGCTCTGCAAATGTCCAATGCCCGGTATTCGGCACAATAAAAGCTTCTTTGGGGGCAGTAGTAATGTTGTATGCGGCAAACGAGGTTGTAGGACCACAGGTTTTATCGTTAAAGCCCCACGAAAAAATAACGGGCTTTGTTAGTTGACGAGCAAAGTTGATGCCGTCGTAATAACGGGCCGTTACCACGGTAGAATCTGTAAGGGGTAACTTGCTGTTTTTAAATTGATGCGGCCATCCACCTGCTCTGCCATACAAATGACCTTCCATATCGGTAAGTGCTGGATGAATAACAACCGAACATTTGATTCGTGGATCAATTGCTGAAACTGCTAAAGACAGGTTTCCTCCCTGACTGCCCCCCCAAGTAGCAATATTCGTTCCATCAAATTTGTCGAGCCCAAAAATGAAACTCACGCCTCTCACACAGCCATTATACACGCGGTTGTAATAATATTTATCCCGGCTATTGCTACAGAACGACGGATAATCGGCCAAAGCACCTACCCGAAGAAGCTGATATACTTCTTCTGCCATATCAATTGGAATACCATGAATACCTATCTGTAAGGTTATAAAACCCTTTTCCGCAATTTCAATAAGTGGCTTGTAACTTCTTACGCCGGCTCCCGGCAAATAATAAATGGCAGGATACTTACCCTGAGCTTTTGGAATTGACAAAACGCCAAAAAATTTTGCAGCTCCATAAGCACCCGGCTTTCCATTATAATTGTAACTTATGTTATAAACATCAACCTTATCGGTGCTTTTACTTGGCTGATAATCCATTTTAGCACACAGCGGTTCGCTATCCCATTTTTTCTTTTGGGCACTCCAAAATGATAGAAAATCGGTAGGTAAAGGAGTAGCCGGCATAATTAACGAAGGATCAAAGCCTACGGTAATAAAATTGCTGTACTTGTTTCCGTCGATGGTAATGGTGGCTTCAAAAGTTTTAAAACCGGGCTCTTTTGCACCATCTAACAGAACTATGGCTAATCCATTTTTAAGCGTAGTACTACCCGATTTTTCTATGGGCATCATTTCCATACCATAAGTATATTGTATTTCTCCATGCTGTACCGTTTCGCCTCCTTTGATTGCTGTAATTTCCAAACCTACTTTTTCGCCTGTTTTATAAATCCAATCAGCATGATTGGGCTTTAAATTGATTTCGACAAAAGATTTTATGTTGGTTTTCTGAGCATGGATAGCAACAGAAAAAATGCATAAACAGACGCTACAAATTAAAGTTTTGATGTTCATTTTTAAGTTTTTACACGTTACAAAAATTATCAACCTCCAATAATATATTTAATTTAAAAATCAATTATTTAGCAAAAAATAGCCACTTGGACGAACCCAAAAATTAATAAACCCTGGATTTTTTAAATACCCATCTGTGGTATCTACACAATCAATGACTGTTTCACCGTTTATCCGAAGTATTATTTTCATGCCGTTGGGCTGCAAACTCGTTTCTATCTCAACATTTTGGGCAGCTTCGTAAAGCGCAGGTTTGCCGGCTACATTTGGCAACAATTTGCCTATTTGGTTATTTTCTGTACCAATTAAAAGTACCCGCTCGCGGCTGGCATTGGCTCTAAACAACTTTATTTGGTTGAGAGAAAATTTGAAGAAATATCCTTCTTGTTCCACAAAACTTTTTGTGCTGTAAGGGCAACGAAAGGCAATGACATGCTCGCTGCGTTTTTCGCCATTCAGCAATAATTTCATTTTAATCACTTCATCGCCATAGATTGCCCCTTTGAATAAAGCGGTTCCTTTAGGTGTTTCTATCTTTATTCCTTCAGCTAACGATGTGAATTTTGCATCGCCCGGCCATACCCGCGACTGCCAATAGTTAACATCGGAATTAAATGGCACACGTACTTCACATTGTTTACTCCATGTTTTGGCAGTTGTTGAAGGAATAGCAGCTACGGATTGAAAGTCAGAAACGGTGGGTGTAGACACAGCTTCAGAAGCAGCCGCCATTTTCACCACATGTCCGTATACCCGAAGTTCGGAAAGTGAAAGTGTTTTGCCTACCAAACGCAGGTATTTATAGCCTGCTGTTGCATTATTACCATATAAATCCCAACTATTGTAAGCAACCGGTACTTTGGCTGTTTGAAAGGAAGTATTGTACGCAAAAGGAATATCGTTTTGGCCGCCTAAAACGGTGTAACGCTTAAAATTGGGATCGTTGGAAACCTGAATTTCAAAACAACGACGTGCATCGGGTTCATTTTTGTTGAAAACCGGCACTAGTTGTACTTTATCTATGGCATACAACTGATCAAATTCTAACCTTATCCAATTGATTTTATTGGTTGCATCGGCTGTCCAAGCGGTTTTTACATCTGCATCGTTTACATTTCCGGCACTTGCAGCTATTGAAGTTGTGGCCGATGTAGTCACTTTTGCTTTAGTGGCAATATTCAGTCCCGAACTCAACCCATTTAACAAATAGTTGTACTTAGTTTCCAATCCGGCATTGTTGATAATTGCTTGTGCTGAATCGGACCATTTGGGAGCATTTTTTTCGTAATGGTGATTGATGTACTTTCCATCGGCGCCGGGATTATCTTCCAATATTTCGTTGGAAAAATTAGATTCGAATAAAATATTTTTACTCTGATTTCTCAAATGCGAAAACGACCTGCGTGCCGGCTTTGTTTCGGCTACATTGTAACTCCACAGGTTGTTCAATCCATATTGATCCTGACGAAAAGCACCTTCTGTGTATTCATTTTTACCGCCATACGTAACATAATTGTAGCTCACCTTTGAGTCGCGAACACCAAAAAAATAAAGTCCGGCCACTTCATCGCCCATACCAAATCCGTATTTAATGCCCGTTGAATAATCACTTACCTTATTGTATAAAAATTGTGTATTGCCCACAAATTCGGAAGATGGGTCTTCGCCATTTTTAGCACTATAACGCTGATTGATACCAAAATAAGCTACGTCGGCTACATCGTTATGAACAACTGTGAGGTTTTTAGAGCTGTTGGCATAAATTCCCGATGCCTGAAAAAAATCTGCCCCTACTGCCCTCACTACATTATTACTAATCACAATATTGGAATTAACAGATGCATTAAAGGAAATATCTTTTCCTACCAAAATGGCTGCCGCTGTTAAATCTTTAAAAACATTTGCTTCAATCAGTGTATTCC
>JAIXOS010000468.1 GCA_027486695.1 Chitinophagaceae bacterium
TTGTCTATTTTTTGTACAAACCTGCTTCCATCTACGTTTTTCATTATTTATAATCTGTAATTTTTAATTGGTGCTTACAAAAACTGTATTCCTGCAAGTCATTACTGCAAACGACAACTATTTTAGTTTGGCAATACTGTGCAATGAGTTGTTGGTAAAGTGCGTAGCCCGATGCATCTAAATTGGTACAAGGTTCGTCGAGCAATAGTATGCTAGTATCCGAAAAAATGGCTTGTGCCAACTTGATGCGTTGTTTCATTCCACTACTAAAATACCTAATTTGCTTGTTTGCCGCTTGTTGTAAACCAATTATTTGAATAATATCAGCTATCGACACCTCGTGCACACGCTTTTTAAACTGAAAGTGAAAGGTTAAAAATTCGGTGGCCGTCATTTCTTCAATAATTTCTAAATAAGGTGCCACAATAGCCACCTGTTCGTACCACTCTTCAACGGGAATGATTTTGGATTGATCATCCATCATAGTAACAGTGCCCTCTTGCAGGTGCATACTGCCTGCAATTGCTTGCAACAAGGTGCTTTTGCCGCTACCATTGGGCCCAATAATGGCATAAGCATTGGCTTGACTAAATTGGTAGTTACAATGCCTGAAAATCCATTCTTTTTGGTACTTTTTGCCTACATTATTAAGTTGAATGTGCATGGATGCAAAATAAAAGTATCCGTAAATAGAAATAAAGAATTATTGTTCCATTGCGGCTACCGGGTGATACAAGTTGGTACGACGTACATCTACACTAACCGTCAGCTGATGCGGGCCACTATTTTGAATGACACCCTTTAATGGTGCTACATCAAAATAATCGCGCCCCCAACCCACCGTTAAATGCTGGTAACCCGGTACTTGATTATTGGTAGGATCAAAATCTACCCATCCCATATGGGGTAGATAAACCGAAAACCAAGCATGTGAAGCATCTACCCCAACCAACTTTGGTTTGCCTTTGGGGGGCAGGGTTTCAATATAACCACTTACATACCTAACCGGCAACCCAACACTCCGAATACAAGCAATGGCTAAATGTGCAAAATCCTGACATACCCCTTTTCGTTCCTTCATAACCAACCAAACGGGTGTAGATATGGTACTAAAACCCGGCTGAAAGGTACATTGGGTAAAAATGAGTTCCATTAAATCTTTGCATGCCTGATAGGCATTTTTCCCTGGAGTAAAAGCCATTCGGGCAAATTGGGCTATTTCGGAATTGGCTTGTGTAGCCGGCGTGGGCAAAACATATTGCGCAATTGCTACTTCTTGATTCATTTGTACAGCTACTTGGGCTTGGGCTTCCTCCCAACTCATTGCCAAAGCTGCTGGCGACAGTATTGGAGGCAACACCTTTTTTTCAATGATAGATGTAACGGTAACTTGTAACGACTTGTGTGGTTGCTGTATGGCAAAATACCTTGTTTGATTGCCAAAAAAATCTTCGTATGCATGCAGCATGGCCGGCTGTGGCAGTATTTGCACATCGCATTCTATAACTATTTGCTCTGCCGTATTTCGGGGCAAAAGTTTTGCAACGTTGTGACACAACCCAACAGGCTGATCGTAAGTGTAAAGTGTTGTATGCTGTACCGTGTATTGCATGTAATCAATTGTCGATTTCTTAATCAATTTGGGCTGTAAACAATTGCTTTTGTGTTTGGCTATGTACAAAGTACAGTGTAGAAATGGCATTGGGAATGGCGCAAAGCAAATTGATTATTTCTTGTAAAAAAGTATCTAATGCTTGGTAACATCCCAATTGCGCATCTAGTATACACAATTCTGAAATATTGGCCTGCTTCAGTAATGCATCAATTTGGTTAATCAACGATTGATGTGCTGTATACTCGGTAGTGCTACCAAGTAGAGGCAATTGCAGCAAATAATTTTTCAAGCGTTGTATTTGGTATATGAGCGATCGAGGATTGTTGGCATCAAACAGCATCAATTCCACAATGAGGGGTAACTGAAGGTGGGCCCGATACTTATACCGATAATTAACCAAACAATCATTGCTAGCCAATACGGCCTCTTGCAATTCGTATTCTACCTGTTCATCGTGTACTGCAATTAGGGTACTTTTGAGTAAATTGATCAACAACAAACTTTGTTCAATTTTTCGACCCATATCAATCATTGCCCACCCTTGTTCGCGCGATATGTTTTCTCTGTTCAGTCCTACAAATGCCACTAAATAGGTAATAATTTCATCAACACAATGTAGCATGGTCAGGTGTCGGGTACTAGTAGCGTTCGCAGCCTCGCTCCAAGCATCTTCAATATTGCGCAATACGCGCCAAGTATCGGTACTCCAATGATCGCGAACGGCGTATACCGCTTTGTAAAACCAAGCTAAATTGCTGCTTAAACTTCCCGATCTGTTGTCGTTGAATAAAATATCGTGCAGTTCGGGCCAAGGTTGTTGCAACAACTCAGCCTGCTTTTCAGTATCTGTAAATCCGGGGTAGGTAAACGTGCATTGGGTTAACGCTTGTAGCAGGTAGTTTTCTGCACGTAAGTCGCCATCGGCATTCGGCTTATTGCCATCGGCTACCATTTGCATGATTGTACGTTGCAAACGCGCATTGCCCAATATTCTTTCTACATATCGCCCTACCCAAAAAAAGTTTTCTGCGGTGTGGCTAGGCAACATATTGGTGCCATTAGTTGCCATGTAGGGTACTGCTAATTCTTTGCGTACATTGAGCGTTCTACCGGGTTCAGCCGAAATAATCCAAGTATCTTTACTAAGTCCGCCAAGTTGGTTTGAAATAACCGACTGCCCACTAAATGCCGATGTGCGCGTTAATCCTCCCGTCATAACGGTATAACTATCGCCGTTGCTCACAAGGAAGCTTCTGAATAGTGCATTGCGCGGCTCTATTTTGCCATCAATAAACGACGGAGTGGAGGCAAAGTCAATTTTTTCTTGACCCACAAACAAATGTGGCTGGGCCAAGATTTCTTTTTTCAAATTGGCAATTTGTACTTTGCTTAGGGCAGAGGTATTGATACTAGAGGTACCCGAAGCATTGCGTTGTATTTTACGTACTACCAACGATGCCAAATTATTTAACACATATTGGCTCTCCTTAGCCTGCCCACACCACCACGAGGCAACGGTGGGCATGATGAGTTGTTGGTTAAAATAGTATTGCGAAGCCGCATTTAAAAAAGGAATTAATCCGGGATTTTCCAGAACACTACTACCTAATGGATTTGCTACCGTAACATTACCACTACGAACCGCTTGCAACAATCCGGGTATGCCAAGTTGAGAATCTTCTTTTAGTTCCAAGGGATCGCAATACACATCATCAACCCTTCTAAGAATGATATCTACTTTTTCGAGTCCGCCAAGTGTTTTTAACCACACTTGACAATCTTTCACCATTAAATCGTTGCCTTGCACCAACGAAAAGCCCAACACTGAGGATAGATAAGAATGTTCAAAGTAGGTTTCGTTGCTTGGGCCTGGGGTTAAAATTACAATTCGAGGTTCGGTATTGCCAAAAGGTGCTTGCTGTAGGAGGGCTTCTTTGAGCGAGGAAAAATAAGTAGTCAGTCGGCGTACTTTTAAGCCTGTAAACAATTCGGGTAGTGTACGCGCCATAGCGGTGCGGTTTTCAAAAGCGTATCCACTGCCACTTGGTGCCTGTGTGCGATCGTTTACCAACCAAATTTTCCCATCGCAACTGCGGGCTATATCGCCGGCATACAAAGTAAGGCTGTGCTTGTGCAACGTTGGAATACCTACACATTGACGTAAAAAGCCACTGTGGTTGTAAACCAACTCCATGGGTAGTATGCCTTGCTTAATCAGATTTTGGGGTCCATATACATCTTGCAAAACCAAATTGAGTAATTCGGCGCGCTGTTGTAATCCACTTTCTATGGTGTGCCATTCCTGCTTACTGATAACGTAAGGAATAGGGTCTAACTTCCAAGGGCGTTTAAGTCCTTGCGGATCGCCATAAATATTGTAAGTAACACCGTTTTCTTTCAACAAACGGGCAATGTCTTTACAACGATTGTCCATTTCGTCCGCACCCATTTGCGTGAACGATTGAAAAAATACTTTCCAATGTTCACGCAGATTTCCTGCGGCGTCCAACAATTCATCGTACGAATAATTGCTGTTTAAATAATGGGCAAAAAGTTGCTGATTTGTTGGATTAGATAGCATGAATTGGTTTAAAAAACAAATCGGATACACTAAAATATTGGCACTTATGCAGTCACGAGCACCTCACCGGTCATTTCTTTAGGAATAGCCACGCCCATTACTTGTAAAATAGTAGGAGCTATGTCGCCCAATTTGCCCGCTTTTACCGTTCCTTTCCAATGCTTATCTATTACAAATAGGGGTACTAAATTCAAAGAGTGTTGTGTATTGGGGCTACCATCTTCGTTTACCATAAAATCGGCATTGCCATGATCGGCAGTTAAAAACACCGTGTAATCGTGTTCCAAAGCAGCTGTTACCACTTTTTCTACACATTTGTCTACGGCTTCTACTGCTTTCACAACGGCACTAAACACACCTGTATGCCCTACCATATCAGCATTGGCAAAATTGAGACAAATAAAATCTGCTGTTTCATTCTCAATTTCAGGAACCAATTTTTCGGCCAATTCGTAGGCACTCATTTCTGGCTGCAAATCGTAAGTTGCCACTTTAGGGCTTGCTGCCATAATTCTTTTTTCGTCAATAAATTCCTTTTCGCGCCCGCCGCTAAAGAAAAATGTTACGTGAGGGTATTTTTCTGTTTCAGCAATACGAATTTGTGTTTTACCGGCAGCTTCTAGCACTTCGCCAAGTGTATTCACCAAATTATCGTTACCAAAAATGACATGTACATTTTTAAAGGTTTTATCGTAATCTGTCATTGTGGTATAATGCAAAGGCAAGGTAGCCATTTGCAAATCCGGAAAATCTTGTTGGGTTAGTACATGCGTAATTTCGCGGCAGCGATCAGTTCTGAAGTTAAAACAAATAACGGCATCTCCTGCTTTTATGGTAGCATTTGAAAGGGTGCTATTGATGATTGGCTTGATAAACTCATCGGTAACACCTGCTGTATAAGAGGCTTCAACAGCCGCTATAACATCGTCCGTAGCCGTACCAACACCATGCACCATGGCATCGTAAGCCAATTTTACACGTTCCCACCTTTTATCTCTATCCATTGCATAATACCTTCCCGTTACGGAAGCAATAACGCCTACCGAATTGGCCAATTGGGCTTGCACGCTTTTTAAAAAGCCCAATCCGCTTTTGGGATCACAATCCCTTCCGTCTGTAAATGCATGAATGTATACCTCAGTAAGTCCTGCTGCTTTAGCAGCATTGCAAATAGCCACTAAGTGCGATGTGTGCGAGTGCACTCCTCCATCACTTACCAAACCTAATAAGTGCAAGGGTTTGTTGTTGGCTTTGGCATAATCAAAACTTGCCTGCAATGTGGCATTGTTGGCCAACTCGCCTGTACGAATAGCCACATTAATACGCTGTAACTCTTGGTACACAATACGACCGGCACCTAAGTTTAAGTGCCCTACTTCGCTGTTGCCAATTTGCCCTTCAGGCAAACCTACGGCTTCGCCACAAGTTACCAAAGTAGCATTGGGATATTGACTATATAAAGATGAAACGAATGGAACGTTTGCATTTTGGATGGCATCGGCTGTTTTTGATTGCCCTAAACCCCATCCATCCATGATAATTAAGATAGATTTTTTGCTCATGGGCTAAAATTACTGCTTTTAACAAATATTAAAACTGATTTTTTACCGAAAAGCTATAAATTGGCATGTTTTTTAGTGTATAGTTTTGTAGATAAATTGACCCCCATGAAAAAGTTATTAGTGCTTGTAAGTGTTTGTACAGCCTTATTTGCTTTTACTTTTATAGATAATGTACCCAATATTGTCAATGCCCTGCGCATGGGCAATGCCGAAGAAGTAAGTAGGTACTTCGATAATTTCATCGACTTAAAATTGCTTGAGCGCGATGAAATAAAAAACATGAGCAAAAACCAAGCAGGCTTTGCTTTTCAATCTTTTTTTAGAGAAAATGGCATTCGCACTTTTGAACTTACTAGTCAGCGCGAAATGGGTGGCGTTATGTACTTAGCGGGTCGACTTATCAATAGTGGTCGCGGTTACAACATTACCATTTTACTCAAAAACAAAGATGGTGGTCACCAAATTATTACCGTCCGTATCAACTAAGTTTTGCTCCAACTAATTTACCCCTACTACAACGGCTTCCCGCAAAAAGGAGGCCGTTTATTTTTGCAAAAAAATTAACTTGCCGCCATGAATCACTTCCAAGAACAACTCCACCTTTTGGTTACTCAGGCTTTAAAAGAAGATATTGGCACCGGCGATCACTCAACACTTTGCTGTATTCCGGCAACCCAACAAGGCAAAGCCATTTTAAAAGTGAAACAAAACGGCATTTTGGCAGGCGTGGCCGTGGCCCAACAAATATTTGAATGGGTGGAACCAACTGCCACCTTTACGCCCTATATATTGGACGGACAATCCATACAAAATGGCGATATAGCTTTTGAAGTGCAAGCGTCGGTACACACCATTTTACAGTGCGAGCGACTTGTTTTAAACTGTATGCAACGCATGAGCGGTATCGCTACGCTTACTAAGCAGTATACCCAATTACTACAACCCTATGCTACGCAATTGCTCGATACCCGAAAAACAACGCCCAACTTCAGATTGCTGGAAAAAGAGGCCGTACGCATTGGCGGTGGCACCAACCACCGATTTGGCTTGTACGATATGATTATGCTGAAAGATAACCACATTGATTATTGCGGCGGAATTACCAATGCCATTAACCAAGCACACCAATATGTACAAAAGCTTCCTACGCCGCTACAAATAGAAGTAGAAACCCGAACGCTTGCCGATGTTCAAGAAGCTTGTACTGCCGGCGAAGGAAAAATTCACCGCATTATGCTCGACAATTTTACCCCGGCTACCATTCAAGAAGCAATGCTGATTATCAACAATCGTTTTGAAACCGAAGCTAGTGGAGGCATCAATTTACAAACCATTCAATCCTATGCTGCTACAGGCGTTACCTATGTTAGTGTTGGAGGCTTAATTCACCAAGCACAAAGCCTGGATTTGAGCCTTAAAGCCGAAATATAAACTTTTGTTACTACTTGGGCGTTCCCCTTCGGGTCGGGCCTTTCGCTTTTACTCCTCGCCGCCACCTTTCAGGATGTCGGCTGTGGGGTAATCGCTTCAGTCCCTAACGCAACCTACCACTACAACCCTTTCAAACAGTTGGGCAAGCCAAATAATCAATAACCCAACAACCTATTGATTATTTTTTGCTCTGAAAACATAAACACAGTTATTTTACATGCAAATAATGCAACAAGTATGGCTACTTCTAAAAAAAAGCAACCCCTCAGCAATGGATTTGTATTTAGTACCGACCCTAATTTTAAGTTAGACACTACCGACACGCCCGAAGCCGATACTTTGCCGGCTACCGATCAAAAATTGCGTATCAAACTAGAAACCAAACAAAGGGGCGGCAAAGCCGTTACGCTTGTGCTAGGATTTGTTGGCACCACGTCTGACATGGAAGCATTAGGCAAAAAAATTAAAAATCATTGCGGCACCGGTGGCAGTGTAAAAGACGGCGAGATATTGATACAAGGCGATCAACGCGATAAAGTATTGCAATGGTTACTAGCAAACAACTACAAACAAAGCAAAAAAATATAGCCCTACTCCTTACACTACAACGGTGCAAAGCGTAGGGCTAATGGCCACAAACTATACTTTAGCCTTATTTCAAAATTTCGGCTAGTTTGTCTTCCAAATCTTTGCCACGTAAATTTTTGGCAATAATTTTCCCTTCTTTATCCAGTAAAAAGTTGGAAGGAATGGCTTCTATGCCATACAAAGCCACACAATCGCTTTTCCAACCATGCAGGTCGCTAACGTGTGTCCAATTGAGTTTATCTTCTTGAATTGCTTCTTTCCATTTATCGGCATCTTCATCTAACGATACACCTAAAACGGTAAACCCTTTGTTTTTAAACATTTGGTATGCTTTTACCACATTCGGATTTTCTTGTCGGCATGGGCCACACCAACTTGCCCAAAAATCGAGCAGTAGGTAACGGCCTCTGAAATCGGAAAGTTGTATTTTTTTACCTTCCGGAGTTGGCAATGTAAAGTTAGCTGCCGTACTACCAATAGCTGTACGTTTGTTTACATTCAACACTTCCTGAATTTTTTGTGCATACAACGATTTTTTGATAGTTGCATCAAAAGCTTCGTATACTTTGCTTACCACATCGCCATTAATTTCGGGCGATAAAAAACGGAATGCATAAAAAGCCGCCGCATGACTCTTAGGGTGTTCTTTGGCATAATCGAACACGGACATGCGCATTTCCTGACTCAATTTCAATGCTTTATCTTGAATAAGGGCAAAGGCTGACTGATTACCTGATTGGTAAGCTATTTTAAAACTATCTTTTAGTGCATCCATTTTTTTGCTATAGCTACTAATGATGCTTTCTATTTCCCTTACTTCGTTGTTGCTATTGCCACCCTCAACTTTGGCAGTAGATAAGTTGGCCAACGTAGTAGATGCTACAGTGGTAGTAATTCCGGGTTCCACAAAAAGGCTCAGTGGTTGTATCCTATTACTTTCTGTAGCATTGATACAAAAAATATTGCCCATCAAAGGCTCTGTGGCCATCCCCTTGATGGTAAAATGACCATCTTTGTCTAACCGAATAGTATCAGTAGGTGTATTATCGCTAAACAGCTGAAAACCTAAAATTTTTCCGGTGTCTACACTTGTTATGGTTCCTGTAATAACAAAACTGCTATCTAACAACGGCTTGGCTTTGGTATTTGCCGACTCGCAGGCATATAATCCAAGTGCAGAAAATAGAAATAAGTATACTTGCTTCATGTATTCTATATTTAAAATAATTTCCTAAGGTACACCCTACAATGTTGCGCTAGTGTTAAAAGTAATGGCTATTGATTGGCTTCAATAATTGCTTTATTGGTATTATTGATAAACGTTAAAATTTCGGTTCGTCCAATGTTTTTTTCTGCACTTGTTACAAAACTACGAGGTAAAAATTGCCATGTTTCCCGAAGGGTATCTAAAAACAATTTTACGTTGCGCTCCACTACAGCAGGCTTTTCTTTATCAGCCTTGGTAAATACCAATGTAAATGGAATTTTCCATTCATCTAATTGATTTACAAAAGCCACATCATTTTTTTGGGGAGTATGTCTTGCATCTACAAGCACAAATACGTTTACCAAATTTTCGCGCTTGCGCAGATAATTTTCTATCATCTGCTCCCACCTGCGCCTATCGCTTTGCGACACTTTGGCATAGCCGTAACCCGGCAAATCGACCAAAAACCATTGCTGCCGTGTACCTTTGGTGAGCGAAGTGGCAAAAAAAAAAAAAAAGTGGTTAATCAATTGGGTTTTACCGGGCGAGGCGGAAGTTTTGGCCAATTTTTGACTATTACAAAGGGCGTTAATCAGTGAGGACTTTCCCACGTTACTTCTACCAATAAATGCGTATTCTGGCTTGTCTGCTTTGGGGCATTGCTCAACCAATGCAGAAGATATTACATAAGCGGCTTTTAAAATTTGCATGCTGCAAAGTTAACTGTAGCAATGTACTAAAATGCATGTACCTGATATTTGACACGATAAACCTAGATGGCGCAGCACTCAAAATGCATTAAATAAAAATGCATACATAGGCTTTGTAGGCACTTACTGTACCTTTAGGGCATGATGAAAGCCCAACAGCACTCTTTTTACACTCCTCAATTTTTGCTACTTTGTTTCAGCAATTTTTTGTTTTCCTCTAGTTTTACTATGATGCTACCCGAGCTAAATGGGTATTTAACGCAATTGGGCGGAGCAGATTACAAGGGTTACATTATTGCATTATTCACTTTAATGGCGGGTATTTCACGGCCATTTAGCGGTAAACTTACCGATACAATAGGCCGGGTGCCGGTTATGGTATTTGGCTCGTTGGTTTGTGTGGTTTGCAGCTTATTGTACCCGTTACTTACTTCTGTTGCAGCCTTTTTGTTGCTGCGTTTTTTGCATGGATTTTCAACCGGTTTCAAACCCACAGCCACCTCTGCTTATGGTGCCGATGTGGTACACGAAAGTAGGCGTGGCGAAGCATTAGGCGCATTAAGTATTGGATACACTTTGGGCATGAGCATCAGCCCAATGGCAGGTAGTTTTTTGGTAGAAACCTATGGCTATGCTACCATGTTTTATGTGTCATCGGCATTGGCATTTGGCTCGGTATTGATATTGTACAACATTAAAGAAACGTTGCACCCAACACAGCCATTTAGGTGGCAGCTGCTGCGCATACAACGCTCAGAATTATTTGAGCGTACCGCTTTAAAACCGGCTACCGTTATGCTGCTTTTGGCTTTTGCATATGGCTGTATGTTGATAATGATACCGGAAGTAAGTGTGCATTTGGGTATGAAGAAAAAAGGTTTGTTTTATGCTTGCTACACCATTACGGCTTTATTGGTACGCTTTATTGCCGGAAAAAAAAGTGATGAATATGGACGTATTCCGGTATTAATAGTTGCAAGCATCATCATGTGCTGTTCAATGTTGCTGCTTGCTTTTACAGATACAATAATGCTTTTTTTGGCCACAGCTTGCTTATTTGGCTTTAGTCACGGCCTATATGGCCCCACTATTGCCGCTTGGACGGTGGATTTGTGTAGTGTAGAAAACCGGGGCAAAGCCGTGTCAAGTATGTATATAGCATTAGAGGCCGGTATTGGCTTGGGAGCACTGCTTTCGGCCAAAATATACAACAATCAGCCATCGCACTTTGCATACGCTTTTGGCATGGCGGCGGCAATGTCGTTTGTTTGTCTTCTACTGTTACTGCTTTGGCGAGCCAAATCGGCAACCAACAAAACACTTACAACAAACGAAACATTTTACCCGGAAGACCTATAATCATGTTTTGCAATTCTAAACTCAATATAGCAGCCGCCACAGAACTACTACTAAGGCCACTTTGTAAGTATATTTCATCAATACTAACGGTATCTTTTGCTTGCAAAATGCCCACTATCGTTTGCTCATCGGGAGTGAGCACTACAAATAATTCGCGCTGCATTTTGGGAACCGTTTTTTTCAACTGCCATCCCATAGCATCTAGCATTTGCGACACAGATGTAAATATGGCCGCTTTTTGTTGGTGTATCAATTTTAAACAGCCCGCACTTTTGCTGTCCGTTAGTTTACCGGGTACGGCAAATACATCTTTATTATAGCTATACGCTATTTCGGCCGTAATCATACTTCCACCCTTTGCTGCCGTTTCCACCACTATTACGGCATCGGCTATACCTGCCACTATGCGATTGCGACGCGGAAAATTGTGGCGGTCAGGTGGGCAATTTTTACCAAACTCTGTTAGCAAACCTCCATTCAACAACATGTCTTTTGCTAAGTTTTTGTGCTGACTTGGATACAATGTATCGAGCCCGTGAGCTAGCACCCCTACGGTAGGCACTTGCTGCTGTACAGCAGCTTTGTGTGCCACGGCATCAATCCCAAAAGCTAATCCACTAACTATTAATGGAGCAAGCGGTTGCAATTCAGCAATTATATGCTCGGTTTGTTGCTTGCCATAATCGGTAAGATTGCGCGTACCAATAATACTGATTATACGAGGCGCATTTAAATTGGCATTGCCTCGATAATACAATACAGTGGGCGCATCGTAACAGTTAGCTAACCTTTTGGGATAAGCCTCATTTGTTAAAAAAAGAGGGTTAATATGGTGCTTTTGGCAAAAAAGTAATTCTTCTTCGGCCAATGTAAAGTCGGAAAATTTTTTAATATTATCAGCCCGTACAGATCCAATACCTTCAATAGCACTCAGTTCTTTTTTAGTAGCACGAAAAATGTTGGTAGCCGTACCCAATGTTTCAACCAAAATGCGCGCTTGCACACTGCCAATATTGGGTATTTGTGTTAATGCAATTTGAAAAATGGATTCTTCCGAAAAGGACATATTGCCTACTATTTGCGGCAAAAATATATATGAAATGGTTTACCTCCTGCATATAAGCACCTAAAAATTATATGCTAACTGCTGCTATATGATAAGATAGCTGACAAACTACACCCGATTGACGTGGATACCCCGCTGAGGCTATTGTGCGCAAGCATTGTGGCGGAGTAGGAACAAAAAGCGGGACCGCAGCTGCACGGAGTTTCCCTTTGCTCGTGTACAAAAAAATTAAAAAGCTAGTATCGTCATTTCTATACGCCTATTCAGTGCTCGACCCGATTCGGTATCGTTAGATGCTACGGGTTGCACAGCACCCATTCCTTTGGTAATTAATCGTTGTTGGGCAATTCCTTTATCGGTCAAATAAGTCACTACCGACTGCGCTCGTTTTTGAGAAAGTGCCCCATTATCGGCAGGCTTACCTATGTTATCGGTATGTCCTGTAATTTGAATGCGCAGGGTAGGATTGTCGGTTAATAGTTGAAAAACTTTATCGAGTTCAATTTTGCTAGACGGCAATAATGTGGCTTCGTTAGATTGAAACAAAATATGATTCAAAACGGTGGTGGTATTTACTTGCAACGGATGCAGCGCTATATCGTGAACATAGGTACTATCGGGCAGTTTATCGGCAAATAGGTACTGTGTGTTGTAAAAAAGGTATCCTTTACGGTTGATACTGAATATATAATTGCTTCCTATCGGTAGCGTGATAAAATATTTACCTAGCTCATCCGTTTGAAACTGCATTAATGGCTTTCCATTGCTTTGTTGAATCAACTCTACCCCACAAGGAATGCCTTTAAGGGTGGATGCATCGTAAATGCGCCCCTTTACAAATAGGGTTTTAATAGGACGGGCATATTCGGGCAATTGAAACATGTATAAATCAAGCCCTCCCCTACTATCGCTCCTATCGCTTGCATAATAAGCCGTTTCCCCATCCGAAGCCACAGCCAAGCTACCTTCATTTTCAATAGTATTGATGGGATAACCCAAGTTTTCGGGTGACTGCCAAATACCTAAAGGATTTTTGCGCATGACAAATAAGTCGCTCCCGCCATAACCCGGCAATCCTGTAGAAGAAAAAAACAATGTTTGGTTATCGGCATGAATAAAAGGCGCTTGTTCGTCGCCGGGGGTATTCACCAAAGGCCCCATATTAATGGCTTTACCCCATTTACCATTACTTCCACGGACAGACATATACAAATCGCTACCACCAAATCCGTTATCCCTATTACTAGCAAAATACAATACTTTGCTATCGGGACTTAAGCTTGGCGAACTTTCCCAAGCTGAGGTATTGATATTTTCGCCCAAGTTTTCGGGATCGCTCCATCCTTGGGGTGTATTGTAGCTAATGTATAAATCGTAGCTACCAAATGATTTTCCGGTAAGGTTTCCGGCAAAAATCATCCATTCGCCATCGGCCGAAAGGGTAATTGCCCCTTTCATTGGTTCCTGATTAAGAGCCCCCTTGATATTTTCCGACTTACCAAATGCATGATTGGCTAGCATGTTTGATTGAAAAAAATATTCGCCCCTACCAAAAGCGCCCCGACGAGTAAAAACCAACAAACTATCGTTCACGGTAAGACAAGGAAAATACTCTGATTGTGGCGAATTAACACTATCGCCCAAGTTGATGGGATTAAAAACAAATGTGGGTATATTTTTGGCCAACCTATTCATAGCAAAGCGAAAGCAATTGCGGCGGTATTTGGCACTGTTAATGCTGCGATCGCTCAAATTGGGAATGGTCAAAAAGCTATCAATGGCAGTTAGGGCTTGTGCAAAATTGCCCAAACCGGCTAAATTAATGGCATAAGGAAGTTGGTATAATTTACTGTAAACCGCATCTTTTTGCAAAGCAATTTCGTAATTGGCAACCGATTCTTGGTATCTTTTCAATTCGCCATACGCTCCTGCAAGCGATAAATACGCATCTAGGTAAGTAGAATCGGTGGCAATACTTTTTTTTAGTAATACTATGGCATCGGCAACATACCCGTCTCTTAAGTACACCAAGGCTTTTTCGTAATGGCCAATTGCTTTAGGTTTTACCAACTGCGGCTGGTACAACTGCCCCTGAACCACCGAGGCTAGCAACATACACCAACAAATGATTATTTTATTCATGGTCCTTGTTTTAAACATACCAACCTAGTTACGACTACTGATGTCTACATGGGTGCTACTCACCGATTACGCATTCCAGATTTTCCAATTTTCTTCGGCCTGAATTGTCAACATATCATATCCATTTTTCACCAAAGCCCCCTGTTCTGTGCCCAATTGTAAGAAACGTGTAAAAGGAGGATTGTACACCAAATCGTATAAATAATTTGCATGCGTAAGCAAATGATAAGGAAGGTCCGGTGCATCGTTAACATTAGGATAAGTACCTAATGGTGTACAGTTGATGATGATGGAATGCGACTGTAAAATTGCTTGATTTAGTTGGCTATACGCTAGTTGACCTTCTCCTTTGGGTGAACGTGAAACCGTATAAAAAGGAATATTCATTTGTTGTAACACATAAGTTACCGCGGCTGCAGCACCTCCCGTACCTAATACTAAAGCTTTTTGATGATTTGGTTGCAGAAGTGGTTCAAACGATTTGCGAAAACCAATGATATCGGTATTGTATCCAAATAGCTGACCATTTTTAATTTTCACACAGTTGCAAGCACCCATTGCCAACACTTCGGGAGTAGCTTGGTGTAAATACGGAATGATGTCTTTTTTGTGGGGGATGGTAATACAAAAACCTTCTAACCCTTCTGTTTGGAGCAATTCATCTGTTATCTGCGCAATATTGGGCAAAGAAAATTGGCGAAAACTTGCGTCGCATAGTTGATTGGCTGCAAATTTATCGTCAAAATATTTTTTGGAAAATGAGTGGGTAAGCGGATACCCTAAAATACCATATGTACGCATTGTAAAACGTGTTACTTTAAAAGAATTAGCAAGGTTTGTGTTTGTCTAAATACAATTCAAATGTATCGCTGCGAAGTCCAATGCGCATTGCTTCGAGTGGAATAACTTCGTTAGGAGGAATATTACCCAAATTAACATTACATCCAATCAATTCTAAAAAATACAGTTGTTGAGATTTTTGTGGTGCTTCCCAGATAATTTTTTCGGCAGGTATTTGGGTTAAAATTTCTTGCACCAACCCTTCTCTTACTTCACCACTACCTCTGTAAATACCTACATTGCCTGCTTCTCGTGCTTCGGCAATTACGTAGGTGCTTCCGGCTTCCAATTCGGCTCTCATGAGTTCTATCCATTTGTATGGCGGAATGATGTGTGCCGCATCTTTGCTGCCCACTTCGCTGAGTACCGTGGCGTGTTTGGTAAGTTTTTCTATATAAGCACATTTTTCTTGGTGAGGTATAGATATGGAACCATCACTCACTTCAATGTAGTCAATTTCATAATCTTTACATACCGATATATAATCATTCAATTGATTACGAATCAAAAAAGCCTCGAACAATGTACCGCCAAAATAAACAGACATGCCGTATTGTTTATACAAACGGATTTTTTCTCGCAATTTTGGTGTTACAAACGAAGTTCCAAAACCCAATTTTACAAGATCAACATGCGGCCCTGCTACGTCTAAAAAATCTTCCACTTCCCTTATACTTAAACCTTTATCCATCACCATGGTAAGTCCATTGGCTCTTGGTTTAAGCGTACGTTCCGGAATTTGCGTTAAATGAAAATTCATACTAATTTTAATTGGCTAGGCGCAAAATTAACAAATCCAACTTTGCCATATTGTTAATATATGGTGCTTCCTAGAAATTAAGACACAACTATAAAAAACTGAGAATCAATAGCTGAATCTACAATGGATGTTGATAAAAATTCAATTAAGTGTTAGAGCCTGTTTAAAATTTATTTCAATGGTTTGCTATGCTTCTTTTTGGCTGCAACTTCGTTCATTTTTTCGCGGAAAAAGTCCGATTTCGACTGCAAAAATGGCCTTGTTTCGCTCAAAAATAAGCTATAGCCATTCCAAAAAACAAGATTTAAACAGGCTCTTACTTTTTTTTATATTCAGCAATTAGGCTAACTACTTTGCTGTTTCGCAATGCAACAGGATGAATATCAATGAATTTTTTTAGCAAGTGGGGGGCTTTTTGTAATGCTTCTGTAAGTTGCAACAAGGCCTCTTTGTTTTTTCCCATACACAATAGTGCCGCACTGTAATAGTAGTAAAATAGCGGCTTACCATCTGTTGCTTTAATTGCAGCAATACATTGACCTGCGGCTTCGGCATAAAAGCTGCCTTCAAACAAGCACCTAATTAATGCCTCCCATCCGCCAATATTTTTGGGTTTGTTTTTTACAACAGTAAAAAAGCAACCAATTGCTTCTTTGAATCGCCCCAATTGTACCATACACTCACCCATCGCTAAATTGTATTTTGAATTGTGCCGATGCATTTGCATGGCACTTTCTAACAACCTTACAGCACTAGCATACTGCTTTTCCAGCATATAAGTAACGGCGATTTTATAATACAGCTTGCTATCGTCAGGATTTAAATGCGATGCTTTTTTGTAGTAGAAACGTGCTTGACCATAATTGTGCAATCGATGGTAACAATGACCAATTGCTTCGAAGATAAAATCTTCCGGCTTGGCAATTTCCATCACTTTTTCAAGTGCTTCTATGGCATCTTTGTATTTCCGCAAGCGCAAGTAAGCGTCGGCCATGTTGCGATAAGCATAATCAAATTTTTCTTCAATTACCAATGCGTATTGATAGGCATCAATTGCTTTTTCGTACAATTTCAGGCCTTGAAATGCCGAGCCCAAATTAAACCAAGCAATTTCGTTGTAAGGATACTCGTTGATAATTTGGTTATGCAATTGTATACTTTCTTCGTACCGACCTGTAAAATCGGTCCAAAAACAAATTTTATACAATGCTTCCTCATTGTTAGGATCATCGTGTAACACCAATTGCAAACAATCGTATACTTTATCAAACTCTTCATAATCGTCGTACACATCGGCCAACTCAAACAGCAATTCTATTCTTTCTTCGCCGCTAAAAAGGTATAAGGATGATTCTAAAAGCAATGCTGCTTCCTGCGGTTTGTCGAGCGCAAGCAATGCATCTGTTTTAAGTATGTATAAATTGATATCGTTGCTATCGTACAAGGCTACGGTTTCCAAAACGTCTAATGCATCGGCATATTTTCTGTTAGCCATAAGCATGTCGGCTTTTCTAAGCATCAGTTGAGCGGAATAAGGGAACTGCTCCAAACCCGTTTCTGCCGCATGCAGCGCTTCGGTTAAATCTTCTCTATCGTCAAAATAATCAATAATTCTATCAAAGTCATCTTCTTCCAAAAAAGCGTGGCTTCGCCCCTGTTTAAGATTTTGATATTGTTTAATCAATTCTTTAATATCTTCTTCTTGGTGATCATCTTGCGAAAAATGTTTCATACGCACCTTTTTAATCTCTAAAAACTATCTAACAACGGCCTAAAAATAAACCTCTATGCAAGTGCAAGCTAGTTACTTACAAGCATATCTAAATGCACAAACTGCCGACAAAAAAAATATTTTGAAAAAGAAGTACTTTTTTTAAGCTTACTTGTAACATTTGAAAGGCTTTAACGTTTCTTTAATAAACATTTTTCCTTTTTGTGCATCTTATGTTAAGATACTACTAAAATTGAGGTTATTCGCCTTTATTTATGTTAAAATTCGATTTGTTAAAAAAAAATGCGCAATTGTTAATAATTCAATTAATTTTGCAATGATGATTAAAATAGCGAGCCATACAAAGAAAATTCTTGTTGCATCTATCTGTTTGATAGCTATGCAAGTAGTATTGGCATCTACCGTTTTAACCGGTATTGTTGACGAGCAAGCGAAAGCAAAAAAATATTCTCTTAGCAATTTGCACCACCTTTCTAGAAAAAATATTTCACTTTTCAATTTAAAAAGTGGCTTGTTGTATCGTGGAAGTCAAATTTTTTCAGACAAATCGACTAAAAACAACAACAATACCTCTGAGTTTATTTCAATATTACAGTTTGAGCGGGGAAACACCACTTACATTATGCCTTATAAAATGAAAATTAAGGTTCCTAAGTTCAAAACCCCTACTCCTTTTAATAACTAATCAATTGAATCCGGAAAACTTCCGGATTTTTTTTGCCCTTATTTTTCGGTCAAAATACGATACCCAACAGTTGGAGTAGCAAAAATGGTGTTGGCTACCGGATTTAAATTGATTTTTGTAGCAACATATTGAATTTTTTTGGCTCCTACTTCGTTTATTTCGTATTCTAACACAAAACCGGGAACCTCTTTAAATTGAAATTCGAACTCTTTTACGGAGGGCACAATACTAGTGGCATAATATATTTGATAGATACTACTATCTTTCAATTGCATGATTATCTTTTTACACGGATAACCAAGAATATTTTTCACTTCATTGAGTTTGGTAATTTGCATTCCTTCAAACTGCTTGTGTTTTTCTATCCATTGTGTTTTATCTAATCTAGTAATGAACTTATTGCTCCCAATTTCGCGCAAAATGGTTGCCGTTCCTGATAATTTTTCATAAATTATTGCTTGAGAAAAAGCCGAGTTTAGCAAGTTGGTTCTACAAGTATTTCCTTTGATGTAGACCGTTTTGGTAGTTTTTTCCAACGTTTCTTTTGTTTCCTTGTCTACTGTACTATCCGCAACAATATTGTAAGTTACGGTACACTCTGCTATTACACGCTGCTGCCCTACAACAGTAAGTGTAAACAAGCACAGCGCAACGATGATGAATAAATACTTTTTCATTGGCATGATTCTTTTATCCGCATTTGCTTTTCTACAATCAAGCTACCATTTTTATACCAAAACAACAAACCCGGCTAAAAAACCGGGCTTATTGAAGGAAAATTTATTTTTTTAAGTTTTGTATTTTTTTCTGGCTTTCAAGCATTTGCTCATACTTTTCTTGCCATTTACTTTTGGTTTTCAATTTAGGCTTACTTCTATTTTCCTGCATTTTAGCCAAAATTTTATCGTGATCAATGATATAAGTTTGAATAACAAATTGCAATAACAAGGTAATGCTGTTTGAAACTGTGTAATACCAAGTTAAAGCAGAAGGCAGGCGATTGAAGAAAAACAGCATCATAAAAGGGAAAATATAGGGCATATACTTCATTGCCGGATTGTCCTGCGTAGGGGTATTACCCATATTGTATAGAGAGATGGCAAAACTTGTAAGCACCGCCGTAATGGTAAACAAACTAATATGATCGCCAAAACCTAGTGGAATACTAAAAGGCAACTTGGCAACAACATCGTAAGAGGATAAATCGTGCGACCATAAAAATGCTTGGCCACGGAGCGATATATTGCTATTAAAAAAGCTATAAAGTGCAAAGAAGATAGGTATCTGCAGCAATGCAGGAATACAACCAGCAGCAGGATTTACCCCGGCTTCTCTAAAGAGCTTCATTTGTTCCATTGCAAAACCTTGTTGATCTTCCCCAAATTTCTTTTTTAATACATCTAGCTCCGGCCTTAATACTTTCATTTTCGCTCCACTTACATAGCTACTGTACATCAACGGCGAAGTAATTAGTCGAATAAAAATGGTCAATAGCATAATTGCCCAACCAAAGTTTTTAACAAAATCCGTTAAAAAGTTGAACACGGGCATGATTACCAACTTGTTAATAGGGCGTACAAATGCATATACATCGCGGCCAAGATTAACTATTTGATCCATATTAGGCGCCTGTTTCTTTAAAATTTGGTAATCGTTAGGGCCAAAATACAACTGAAACGGAACCACTACTGCGGCATTACTTGCAGGCACTTTTACTCGTAAATTAGCAGTAGTAGTAGCAAGCGTTTTAATGGTATCGGCAGTTGCCCTTTGCCACTGTACTTGACCTTCTGCAAAATTGTTTTTAGCAATAAGGGTGGTATTAAAAAACTGCTGCACTACACTTAACCATTGTGCTGGTTTCTCAAACTTGTGCTCAGATTTTGAGGATATATAATCAAAAGAGCCTTCTTCGCTGAAGCAAATATTACTCATTTGACGTTCGTAAATATTCGATTTTTCTAACTGATCGGTTTCCCATTTCCAATCAATATTCATTGTTCCATTACTCAATAATTGATTACCACCTGTTAAGGTCACATTCCAATCAATTAAATAATCATTGGGTTTGATAACGAAACTGTGGGTTATTGCCTGACCATTGGCCGATGCAATTTGGTAAGTAAGCGTTTGCTCTCCGTTTGCCGCTACTTTTGGCAATACTTCTGCAAAATATAGTTTACCTACTGCCGCACTAGCATTAGCCGCAGTATTGATGTTGTAGCTTATGCTGTTGTTTTCATTACCGCCAAGTATAACGGGTTGTCCTTCGGGTGTTTTATACTGCTTTAGCTGCACGTGTTTTACAATACCACCTTTGTTTGAAAAAGTAACTTTCATCACTTCATTTTCTAAGACAGTCAGCTTTTCGGCTCCAATAGCCGCTGTAGTAAAACTACCTGCAGCCCCAATTTTGGCGGCGGAATCTCTGCGTAACGAATCGGCCTTAGCAACTACCGGATCTATTAATTTAATATTGGCAGCTTTAACCCAATCTAAAGAATCGGTTTCTTTCTTTTTTTGAGCAGCAAAATATTGTTGTTGTTGGTTACTGAAATAGAAATATCCAAAAAAAAGAATGGCTAAAAGCACCATCCCAATAATCGTATTCTTGTCTGCCTTCATAAATTATTCATTGAAATTTGGCGGCAAAGGTAGGGAACGAAGATTAGATTGCGGGCAGTATTACCTATAACAACTTTCAGGTGTTCAAAATAATCAATTATTCAAACCTGAATTATTTGTTTCCGGTGTGCTTTCTATACAAAAAAGAGGAAGGAAATTGGATAAATGAAACGGCAGCTCCAATTTAGCTTATCGATAAGCTGCCGTTTTGAACACATTTTGTTATGTGGCAAACATCAATTATTCGCTTCAACCGGTGGCGGCATTTTATCATCTTTGGGCGGATGTACGCCTTTGTGTTTAGGACGCAATTCTTTTTCTAGAGTAATATATTTGTTATATTGCTCTGCCGATAATACCGCTTTAATTTTTTCGTCGCGAGCTGCTGCTAATTTTTCCACGGCCGCTTTGTTGGCAGGCGGAGGAGGTGGAGGACTTTGTTTGGCATGCAATTCGTCTACAGCTACGAAAAAGTTTTTATACGAAATAGCAAGTTGTTCTTTTTGTTGCGCATTTAAAGCAAGTTCTTTGTTTACCGTAGTGGATACCCGTTTTAAACGTTCTTCTACACTTGGTGGCTTAGGTGGTTGTGCTTGTACCATCATAAAAGCGCTTGCCACTAGAGACAAAGCGATAGAAAAAACAGATTTTTTGTTCATGACTCATTGATTTTGATAATAAAAAGGAATACACCTTTTGGAAGTCAACAACACTGCTTTCCTTTGATTTTGATTGTTAAATAAAAGCTAATACAAAACGCAACCTAAAAACCTATCAAAAATACACCCTTATATAATGAATGACATGAAGCCTGAAGTGCAATGGCAATGCCTACATTTTAACGAAATGACCCGTCTACAAGTATACCAAGTGCTACAGCTACGCAGCGCAGTATTTGTACTTGAGCAAACTTGCGCATTTTTAGATCCAGACAACAAGGACATGGATTGTTATCATGTATTGGGATTTATGGGCCAACAGCTAGTTGCCACTGCACGTTTACTACCTGCGGGATTGGCATATCAGGAATTAAGCATTGGCCGGGTAGCCACACATAAAGAATATAGAAGAAATGGAATAGGAATTGGCCTAATGCAACACGCCATTTTTTACTGCGAACAACTTTTTTCGAAACAACCCATAAAAATTGGTGCGCAACTTTACCTACACTCTTTTTACGAAAAGTTTGGTTTTATACCAACAAGCAATGTGTACTTAGAAGACGGCATAGAACACATTGAAATGCTACGCCCATAAGCGCCCACAACGGCAGCATCAGCATCATTTAGCGGAGCGACGTTTTAATTCGGTTTTAATAAGCGCTAACTCGCGGGTTGTTTGTCCATTGACACTGCTATTTTCTTGCGCACGGCGCATTAAATAGGGAATTACTTCTCTTAACGGCCCAAATGGCAAGTACTTACTAACATTACATCCTGCATTAGCTAGGTTAAAAGTGATGTGATCGCTCATGCCATACAATTGCGCAAAGTAAATGTGGGCATGATTTTTAGGCAATTGCTGTTCTTCCATCAAAGAAAGTGCATATAAATTACTTTGTTCATTGTGCGAAGCTATGACCACTGCAATATTTTGAACATGCTCCAAGCAATAGGCAATAGCTGCATTGTAATCTTTGTCGGTGCTTTCTTTATCGGGCTGAATAGGCGATTTTTGCGCTCTAAAGGCCGCACGTTCACGTTCTTTTTCCATATACGCACCACGCACCAATTTAACACCTAATACAAAGCCTCTTTTATCCGCTATTTTATGCGACAGCTTCAAAAAGCTCAGCCTGTCGTGTCTGTATAGCTGTATTGTGTTAAATACAATCGCTTTTTCTTTATTAAACTCTTCCATCATTTCAATGGTAAGCCTGTCTACAGGATCCTGCAACCAACTCTCTTCAGCATCTACCAACACCCCAATATTATTATCGGCTGCTGCTTCACAAATGCGAAACATCCTTTCGCATACTCTATCCCATTCATCCATTTCATTCTCGTTATCATGAATACCGCTTCTCAATCTTGGAGCTTCATTCAACTTTTGTAAAAGACCAACTCTTGCTAAAGCCGACACTTTAATACTAATAAACGGAATGTTGTTTTGCGTTGCAGCATATTGAATAACACGAATAAATGTTTCGGTAGCCGCATCAAAACTTGCTTCGTCACTCTTGCCTTCTACACCATAGTCTAATATTATTTGCACCCCAAACTTACCCAATTGTGTAGCTACACGGGCAGTTTCTTGTAGTGTTTCACCGCCAACAAATTGTTTAAAAATAGTATTGCGAATAAGGCCGTGGATAGGCAGTCCGGTTTTCATTAAAAACGGAGTAATGCGTGTACCAAAAGGAACAAAAAAAGGATAGCTCATGGTGTTGAACAAAAACTTGCTCAATTTTAGTTCTTTGTCCGTTTTATGTGCAAAGGCAATCGCTGTATTCTCGAAGCTACAATTAATCATAATGGTAATTAGGCGGTTATTGCTGCGAATATCGCAAGGACAATTGAACAAAAAAAAAGTTTTATACCCAAAAAGCAGCCATTATAAATGACATTTAACACTAAATAAATCATGCAAGCAAGCATTGTCAGCTATTGCAAGGCAGAAAGTCGCCAATTCAAAATTTTTGTGTCCAATATATTAATTATCGCTACCTTTGCAGCCCCAAATCTGTTTTGGCAGATTCGCGTTCAAAAAAACGTGTCCAATGGGATAAAACCAATTTCATCACAAAAAACACATTAAGTAATGAACAATTACGAATTAATGGTGATTTTTACGCCGGTGCTTTCTGAAGAAGACTTCAAAAACGCCCAAAAAAAATACACCGATTTAATTGCTGACAACGGAGGTTCCTTGGTACACAGCAATCCATGGGGTTTAAAATCATTGGCTTACCCTATTCAGAAAAAAACAACCGGTATTTATTGGGTTGTTGAATTTTCAGCTGATGCATCTTTCAATGAAAAATTGAAAATCCAGTTATTACGTGACGAGCAAGTAATGCGTCACATGATTAACAAACTTGACAAGTATGCCGTAGAATACAACTATGTAAAGAGAAACGGCGGATTTGCTAACCAAAAATCGGAGGCATAAACCATGGCAAAAAATGAAATAAAATACCTGACTGCAATTAAGCAAGAAAAGCCAAAGAAAAAATTCTGCCGCTTTAAAAAATACGGTATCAAATATGTTGATTACAAAGACATTGAGTTTTTGAAAAAATTCATCAACGAACAAGGTAAA
>JAIXOS010000328.1 GCA_027486695.1 Chitinophagaceae bacterium
CCCCTGCCTATAAAAACAGAGAAGTTTGGAATAAAGCTTCAGAAAAGTATAGAGCTGAAATTATAAGCAGAGGTGAAAAGTTGTTGCCTTTCGTTTTCAAATCAACCCCTGCGATGTATTATGAAGAAACGAAACGAAAAGGCAATCGATCATTGGTAGAAAGCCTAAATAACGAAAAGTTTACGGCATTGAAAAACCTAATGATGGCTGAATTGGTAGAAGGCAAAGGCCGCTTTATAGAAAAGATTGCAGATGCCGTTTTTGCTATTTGTGAAATGACGAGTTGGTCTGGCCCTGCACATTTATCCGCTCAAAAAGCTGGTTTGGGTGTGCCAGATATTGAGGAGCCAATTGTAGATTTAAGTGTAGCTGAAATAGCCAATTTAATATCGTGGTGTCACTACTACTTTAAAGCAGATTTAGACAAAATCAACCCATTGATTGCTAAAAGGATTGAATATACCATTCAACGTAATGCCATTAAACCTTACCTAAGTAGGGATTATGGGTGGATGGGGCTTGATGGTAGAAAATCGAACAATTGGAATATTTGGATTAACTACAACATGCTGAATGTGTTTCTGTTGATGGAAAAAGACAGTACACAAAGGTTGAATGGCATTTACAGAGGATTGGTTTCGGCCAATAATTTTATCAATAGTGTGGATGAAGACGGCGGCTGTGAAGAAGGTCCCGGTTATTGGAACCATGCAGGCGGTAAAATGTACGAGTATCTCGATTTAATAGGGCTTGCCACAAACAATCAAATCAATATTTTCAATGAGCCGAAAGTGCGAAACATTGGGGCTTACATTTATAAAGCGTGTATCTATTATCCTTATTTTATCAATTTTTCGGATGCGGGTCCTACTCAGTCGCCTAGTCCATATATCGTGTATCATTTTGGGGAAAGAACCAAGGATCCTGTGATGGAACAATTTGGGCTAATGCTTGTAAAAGACCGTGGTTGGTTCGACCGTATTTGGGGTGGTGTTTTTGGAATTGAAAAATTAGTAAGTAATTTATTCGATTACAATGCTTTGCAAGCAAAAACAAACAATAGCATTACACAACCTTTCATACCTGCTTTTTGGCTTCCACAAACACAAATTGGTGCTGCAAGAGATGATGGCGGTTCTGACTTTTATTTTGCTACCAAAGGTGGCTACAACGCAGCACCGCATGGTCATAACGATATTGGTTCTTTCATTCTTTTTTACAAGCAAAAACCTGTGTTTGTAGATGCAGGAGTAGGCACATACACCATCAAGACCTTTAGTAAAGAACGTTATACTATTTGGAGTATGCAATCGGGCTACCACAATATTGTAACCATCAATGGAAAAGACCAAAAAGATGGGAAAGAATTTGTGGCTAGCAATTGTGTATTTAATGATGCCAAAAAAGCAACTACTTTTTCTGTTGATGTGGCCAAAGCCTATCAAGCTGATGCTGCTGTAAATAATTGGGTGCGTACTTACGCTTTAAACAAAGGGAAAAACTTTACCATCACAGATAATTATGATCTGAAAGAAAACAATGGTCAATCATACATCAATCTGTTAACACCCGCCGCTGTAACTATTGATAGTAAAGGGAAATTATTGATTAAAGCCGAAGGCGGTGACCTTAATCTTTCTTACAATCCTAATGAATTAGAGGCAACAGTTGAAGAAGTGAATATGCAAGATGAATCGCTGGAAAAAGCTTGGAAGTCGGGTTTAAGAAGAATTAGGTTGAAACTAAAATCAACATCATTAAAAGGAAAAACCAATATCGTAGTTTTCGCTGAAAACAATTAGTCCTACAGCTATAAGAAATTTTATGAAAAATCATTTTTTTGTCAATCGAATTCTTTTACCCTTTTTGCTTTTTCCGAGTTTGGTTTTTTGCCAAAATAACCAACCCTTTAATGTTTCCCAATACAATGTGGTTTGGAACAATCCATCCAAAAATTCATCCGAATCTATGCCTTGTGGCGGCGGCGATATTGGCACTAATGTGTGGGTAGAAAATGGTGATGTCTTGTTGTATTGTTCTCGTAGTGGCACTTTCGATGAAAATGGTATTATGCCAAAGTTGGGTAGGGTACGTTTACAATTATACCCTAATCCATTTGTTAACGGTGTATTTAAACAAGAACTACACCTCGATAAAGGTTATGTAACCATTTATGGTAAAAGCAATGCTGCCGAAGCTACCATAAAAGTATGGGTAGATGTATTTAACCCAATAGTACATATAGAAGTAGAAAGCAAACAAGCTGTGCAGGCAACAGCTACTTATGAAAACTGGCGAATTGCAGATTACGAGTGGACGAATAAGCTGGAATTTAATGCAAGTAGGGCTTTTGTTAATGCACCAGTAAAGCCAATTATCAGAAAAGACAGCATTGGTTTTGATAAAAATAATGTATTGTTCTACCACCGTAATAGAAAAGAAACTCTTTTCGATTTTACGGTAAAGCAACAGGGGTTAGATACCATCAAAAATCAATTATGGAACCCTTTGAGTGAGTTAACTTTTGGCGGTTATCTATATGCCAATAACATGCAACCAAAAACGGTGGTAAGTGGTACATATGCCATTACCAAGTTTAAGGGCTGGCAATTAGAATCTGTAAAAAAAGCAAAACAGTTTCATGTAAAAATTGCTTTGCATAGAAATCAAGCTGCATCTAATGAAGCGTTTAAAAATGAACTTTTTGCTATTGTACAAAAAGCAGAAAATGCCAAAGGTACAGCAGAGGCTAGTGTTGCATGGTGGCAGGCCTATTGGAACAGAAGTCATATTGCTATTAATATTTCAAAGGTTGATACAGCATCAAAAGCATGGCAAATTGGTCGCAATTACAATGTGTTTCGCTACCAGTTAGGTTGCAATGCTTATGGTAATTATCCCACTAAATTCAATGGCGGCTTATTTACTTATGATCCTTGTTATGTAGATAGCAATTATAAAGCTACACCCGACCATAGAGATTGGGGTGGCGTCACTTTTACCGCACAAAACCAACGATTACTATATTGGCCAATGTTGAAATCTGGCGATTTTGATATGATAGCACCGCAACTTGATTTTTATTTGAATGCATTAAAGAACGCAGAACTTAGAACAAAAGCCTATTGGGGACATAATGGTGCAAGCTTTACTGAGCAAATAGAAGCATTTGGCTTACCGGTTGCTTTTGAATATGGTTGGAACAGGCCCAAGAATTATCCGGAAGGTGTAGAGTACAATAAGTGGCTTGAATATGTATGGGATACGGTGTTAGAGTTTTGTTTAATAGCGATGGACAAACAACAGTTTAATGGGGATGACATAACCAAATACATACCATTAATAGAAAGTAGTCTCACCTTTTTTTACGAACACTATCAACAAGAATCCTTAAAAAGAACCCTAAATTCTTTTGATGGCAACGGCAAATTGGTGATTTTTCCAGGCTCAGGTGCTGAAACTTTTAAAGTGGCATACAACGCCAGTTCTACCGTGGCTGGTTTGCAAGTAGTATTGAACCGATTGGTGCAGTTACCCGATAATTACCTTACTGCGCAAAAAAGAAATTTTTGGAAATCGGTATTAAAGCGTATTCCTGCCATACCTACCATGCAAAAAGACGGGCATACTGTTATAGCACCTGCACAAGCATGGGACAGAAGACAAAACCATGAACTGTCTCAACTATATCCTGTATATCCTTGGGGTGTTTATGGTGTTGGCAAGCCCAATATTCAACTAGGTATTGATACTTGGAAATATGGCGCAGAAGTGCCGGCACAAAAAGATTATATCAGTTGGCACCAAGATGCCATCACTTGTGCTAGACTTGGTTTAACAGAAGAAGCCGCTGAAATTGAAACCAAAAAAATGCAAAATTCTCAACGTCGTTTTCCTACGTTTTGGGGGCCAGGTCACGATTGGGTACCAGACCATAACTGGGGCGGTTCAGGTATGATAGGCTTGCAAGAAATGTTGATGCAAACTGATAGTACCAACATTTATTTATTTCCTGCTTGGCCAAAAAATTGGGAAGTAAGCTTTAAACTTCATGCACCTTTTAACACAACGGTAGAGGGTAA
>JAIXOS010000229.1 GCA_027486695.1 Chitinophagaceae bacterium
CTACGGTAAAATAACAGTTGCCTTAATGCTATTGACCAACTTTTAACCCTTGATTCGCATAAATTATATTAATAGCTAACCGGCCTTCATTTTGGCTACTGTTCGGTCTTTTTTTGTTCACCAAACTCTGAATATGCTGTATAATCATCGACTTATTTCGCTCTAAAAAAGCGAAGACAATCGTTAACAACAACAGGCAAAATGGTATTTATAAAAGTGTTGCGGCTTTAATCAAATCGGCAGGGGTATCAATTTCTACACCCATATAGGCCGTTACCACCATTTTTAGCGATACGCCGTTTTCTAAATAACGTAAGCATTCAATTTTTTCTGCTGCTTCAAGCGGAGTCATTGGCCAATTGGTAAAGTTGAGTAGAGCCTGTTTTCGAAAAGCATATACGCCAATGTGCTCGTAATAGGTAGGTGTTATGGTAGTATCTCGATGGTAGGGTATAGGACTACGACTAAAAATGAGCGCATTAAATTGGCTGTCTACTGCTACTTTAACGTAATTGGGATCTTGTATACTATTTGCATCTGTAAGTACCTGCATCAGGCTTGCCACTTGCACACCACTATCGGTAAACTGCGCCAACAGTTGCTCTAGTGGCGCTTTTTGTACAAAGGGCTCGTCGCCTTGAACGTTCACAATGATGTCTACATCCAACTGTGCCGCAGCCTCTGCTATTCGGTCGCTGCCGCTTTCATGATTTTTTTGGCTCATGATGGCTTTGCCGCCATGTTGGGTGATTTCGTTGTAAATAATCTCGCTGTCTGTTACTACTACCACGTCCGTAAAGAGTTGTGTGGCAACTGTATTGTCGTACGTATGGCGAATAACGCTTTTAGTACCAAGTTGCTGCATCAGCTTGGCCGGAAAACGCGTGGCGGCATAACGAGCCGGTATCATTGCTATTGTGCGCATAAAATTGTATAGATTGCTCAGTTGCAAAAGTCAGTATTTGAAACAATAAATCGGTTGCCAATTTTGATAAATGTTTGCTTACGTACAATTGCTGCAAATGATAGATGGGTACTACCCCAAACAATCTTGGCAACAAGCATCACGCCGGTTGCTCCTTTAAACGGCAAAAAAGGCCATTGGCAGTATTTTTTAGTTGTTTGGAAGAAAGACGAAAGTAAATGCCTTTTTCTAAGTGCATTTTTACAGTGTTAAAACAATCACCTCAAACTTTTTTTATGACAAATACTACTACCGCCACTGCTACAAAAACCGCACCGGCACACAAAGATCATGGCAACAGACAAATGCAAATTATTGAAATTGTTTTTTATGCCTTAGGAGTGGGTTATTGGATTAGTATGTTTAGTTCTATGTAAGTTGTTGGTAGTGTGCTTACTTTAACCAGATAAACGACATCAATGGTTCAATAGTTTGTAGAACTTCTTATATGGTTGGTAGGTACTAATTGCTTGTAGATATGCTGCGTAACCAATAGCTACGCACTAAAACGATATTATAACGCTTGATTTTTTTGTTGGTTTTTTTGATTAATGTTTAGCCTCGTTGCCATGTACTTTGACAACGAGGCTTTTTTATGTCAAAATGTTGGCTATCTTACGGTAGTTTTATGACCCACCAAAACACGCAACACTATCAATTACAGCCCAATACTTGGGTAGATAGGTATGCCGATTTGTTATATGCTTATACGCTTTCGAGAGTAAGCAATGCGCCTTTGGCGGAAGACATTGTTCAAGAAACTTTTATCAGTGCATGGAAGGCGCGAGATACCTATAATGGGCAAGCATCTGAAAAAAATTGGCTCTATGCCATTTGTAAAAACAAAATCATTGATGCCTTTCGAAAACAAGCGGCTAGCCCCGTGGTAGCCGGAAGTGCAGAAACAGATATTTATTTTGACGATGCAGAACATTGGAAAGCCAACACACAACCAAATATGTGGGGTATAGATTATTCTACAACTATAGAAACCAAAGAGTTTTACCGTATTTTAGAATCTTGTAAAAGCAAGCTGAAAGACATTCAGCAAAAAGTGTTTGTACTAAAGTACATGGAAGATACCGATGCCGAAGATATTTGTAAGGTACTGAATATTACAGCGTCTAACTATTGGGTGTTAATTCATAGGGCCAAGTTGCACTTACGCAAATGCTTAGAAAAAAACTGGTTACAAATCGATTAATCAAGCGTGAAGAAGAACTTTTTAAATATCACTTGTTTGCAAGCAACCTTCCTTTTGTCCAAAAAAGAAGAAGGGCGCATTTCATTACTTGAGCGGTTACGGTTGCGTATCCACTTATCAATTTGTGCTTTTTGCAAATTGTTTGCCATACAAACCCAATACATTGGTAAACACGCACCACATTCGCACGAGCACCAAACGGTGGCAATGAGCAATGAAGTAAAACAAAACCTCGCTAAAGTAATGCAGCAATTGCAAAACGAGTAAGCAAAAGGTTATTCGTTTTGCAATTGGTATTGTGCATACCTATCGAGCAATATCTATTTTCACTTTTTTATTTTTAATTTTCGCATTTTTTATGCTTTGTAATAGGCCGGTCATATGTATTTTCCGGATGGCTACAAATGCTGTGTAATCTTTCACCTCAATTAAGCCTACGTCTTCTTTTTTCAAGTTTCCTTGTTGTGTTAAAAAACCAACAATGTCTATTTTATTAACCTTGTCTTTTTTGCCGGCAGCAATGAATAGGGTGCTCCAACTTGGCTTGTCCGGTAAGGTGGCAGTTTCGGGTAATTCAATAGTGGCAATATCGGAGGGTACATAGGCAGGTACTTCTTCTTCGGGGCCAATGATTAAGATAGCGGTGCCGCTTGCATCCATCCGAGCGGTGCGTCCGTTGCGGTGTGTAAAAATATCTTCCGTATGTGGCAAATGGTAGTGAATAATGTACCGGATGTTGGGAATGTCAAGTCCACGGGCTGCTAAGTCGGTGGTTACCAACACATTAGAAGTGCCATTTTTAAATTTGCACAAAGCATTGTCGCGCTGTTGCTGTTCCATGGCACCATGATAAAAAACATTCACAATGCCTTTTTCTGTAAGTAAGGTGCTTGTCCTTTCTACCGATTCACGGTGGTTACAAAACACCACGGTACTGCGGTTACCCAATTTGCAAATTAATCGGAAAAGAATGTCGGCTTTATCTCTATCAGTACTAATAATTTGCTGTATAGCAAGCATTTCCTTAGGGGCATCGGTAAGGTAGTTGAGTACTATTGGATTGGTAAGGCCAATAAAGTCGGGTAAATCTTGGGCATCGGTGGCCGATGTAAGCAGGCGTTGCTGTAAAGCAGGAATAGACTGAATGATAAAAGCGAGTTCTTCTTGAAAGCCCAGTTCGGTCATTTTGTCAAATTCGTCCAAAACAAGCATGGTAATGGTTTGTGGGTGGATGTTGCCACGGCGAAGGTGGTCACAAATACGGCCCGGAGTGCCCACAATGACGGTAGGTGCTTCAATCAGGTTGTTTTCTTCTGTTTCGCGCAAATGTCCACCATAGCAACAAGTAATTTTCAAGCCGGTACTCATTTTTTTAAATACCTGCTCAATTTGCAGCGCCAATTCGCGAGAGGGAACTACAATAAGCGCTTGTGTGCCGGGTTGGCTCAGTTGGATATGTTGTAACAAGGGTAGCAAAAAAGCGATTGTTTTGCCCGATCCGGTAGGGGCTAACAGCACCATATTGGCATTGGGTTGATTAGCTGCCAAAGTAGCTTGCTGCATGGGGTTAAAGTCTTTGATATTGCACCCCTGAATAATACGATTGAGAAAAGTAGCCGATAGTTCCATCGGGCAAAGGTACGGATGTTTGCCGCAGCCTCCATCAAAGCCCTAAAACGCGGTAAATGCTGATACTTAATATTGCAGATGAAGGACTTTGTGTATCTATCTGGTTAGGGAAAGGTTGGTTGAAAAAGCCTTGATTACGAAGCTATGGCGTTGTTGTATCCTGCTAGGGGGGTGTTACCAATGTTGAACGGTGCCAACGCCACAGCAGCCACATAGGAGTACCGGCTTATGGCCCATCACCCCAAAAAGGCTACCGCGTAGCCTCACAATCAGGTGGTTTTGTCGATAGGAGTCCTTGAAATGGGCAATGTCTGTAGGAGTGGGAGCGTTCCCGATAATTGGGAGCGTTCCCGATAAAAAAAATAAAACAATCCTCAACGGATGTATTCAATATCAATTAGTTTGGTAGTACGATTGATTTTTAACGATTGCTAAACTTTCTTGTCAAATGAAAAAACACCCACTTGTTGGCCGTATTATGGCCATTGTATTCCCGTTCTTTTTTGCTGATTTGTATAGGAACACTTGTTGATAAATAGGATTGCCCTTTTGAAATCCGTTTTTTAATTCCTTAAAACCTATATAAATGAAAAAATATTTACTGTTACAATGTATCATGCTGTTGATTAGTGGCTTTGCCATAGCCCAACCGCCAACTCATGAAATATGGCGCAAAGTATGGAGCGACGAATTTAATGGCATCAACTCCGATTTAGATACCGGTTGGAACTCTGATAATGGTGGTTATGCAAGTACTGCTATTAGTTGTAGCCGGTGGCGCAAAAACGCTGTAGAAGGCGGTGGTGTAGTGAAATTGTATTACAAAAAAGAAACCACAAGCGGCGGGTCAGGTACTTCGGCTTGGACGTACGATTGGACAGCGGCGCAATTGAGCACCAAGCGCAAATTCAAATACGGCTATTTTGAGTGTCGGTTCAAAGTGGCAGACGTTTACGGAACCAACAATTCCTTTTGGATTATTTCGGGGAAAAATGCCGATACGAGCATTAAAACTTTTGAAATAGACATTAATGAAGGGTGGCCTTCGCCTTCCTCTTCCTCTACAATACAGCAAATACGTACCAATACCCACAATTGGTCTGACACTTTCAGAACTGCAAGTGGTAGCCTAACGCACCCTACATCCGGTGCAAAATTTAACCCCAATCCTTGGTATAGTATCAGTCAACAGTACCATACAATGGGTTTGGAATGGAATGAAAATGAGTTGATTTGGTATTTAGATGGAAACATCATTCGTCGTTCGGCAAATGTAAACGCATATAAAGCACCGGTGAATTGTTTTGATTATGCACCTGTTTTGTTGAGTGGGGCAACATTAGGATACCTAGGCATAACGTTACCCGATTCTTTGGATGGTAAATACATGGAAGTAGATTGGGTGCGTGTTTACGAAAAAGTGGCTCCTCCGGTTTTACAGCCTACCTGTGTAAATGGAACTGCTAGGTTGATAACATCAGCCGGATTACCCGGAACCACCACTTACCGTTGGGAAGCAAGCACTTTCCAAAATGGAACATACAATAATTGGGTTCAGTTAAATACCGGAAACACAAGTACTACCAATCCTGCAGGCTTGGGCGCAACTTATAGTACCGTTACCAACGATACGCTATTTATTAGTAACATACCCGTTGCCCTACACAATGCCCGCTACCGCTGTTTGCGTACCAACGTGTACTCCGGCAATACAACTACTAGCTATAGCGATACCATCACCCTGTCTGTTAATTCGGCCATGCAGGTGCAGCCAATTGTGGTCAATACACCGGCGTATTTGGGTAGCACCGTTCGGTTCGATGCTACCGTTAGTGGCGGTAGTGGCAATTACAGTAGCTACACTTGGTCGGGGCCATCTAATTTTAGCAGCAATAGCCAAACACCCTTTATTCCCAATTTTGCTGCAAGTAACAACGGTACTTATACCTTGCTAGTGTCCGATACAGGCGGTTGTAGTAAGTCAGCCACCGTTACCATCAATGCAGGTAGTTCTCCTAACAGCAATATCAATATTCAATATACCGGCACCACCACCACAGCTGCTTTTACAGCTATTTCCCTTTCGGCCACCGTTAGCGGCGGATCGGGGGTATACACCCAATACAGATGGGTAGGGCCTAATAATTTTGTAGCCAATACTTTAAACGCATCTATTGCAAGTGCTACTACGGCTATGTCGGGGGTATATACCTTATTTGTAACCGACAATACCGGATTTGTACAAAGTGTATCCACAACCGTAACGGTAACTAAAATTAGCCAAACCATCAATTTTACGGCTATCAGTAACCTTACTTCTTACACAGGAAGTACTACAAGGGCATTAACCGCCACTACTACAAGTGGCTTACCCGTACGGTACGAAAGCAGCAATACCCGCTTGGCTTCTTTGGTAAATGCCACTACTTTGGGCTTCCAACGTAGTAGGCCCGATTATTCTTTTGAGTTGCCTGTACCAATTACAACCACCAAAGTGCGTATTTACAGCACCCAAGCATCCCATTTTCACATTAAAGAATTCCGTTTGTTTGCACCCACAAGCCTAGATTATCCACAAAATGTATTAGAGGATTTACCCGCAGGAAGTCCGTTAGTAAACCTTGCGGAAGATGCTGCTATTGCCGTAAGCGGTAGTTTCAGTAGCACTTCGTGGTCTAGCTTTGCGGTAGATAACAATGTGTCTACCGGTTGGATTAGTCAGCCTTCAACGGCTACACCCGCAGAAAAATGGATTGAATTAAGCTTTCCCAATCCAGTAAGTATTGGTTGTATACAGTTTGTCAATGGTTTTTTATCTTCCGGTACTTGGCAAGGTTTAATGACCAATTTTGTAGTGCAATATTGGAATGGCACCGCTTGGCAAAGCATCAACGATTGTACCGTGCGTATTACTGCTATACAAGATGGCAATGAGAATGTGTTGCCTGCGGCTTCGGTACAGCATATTTGTGTAGATAGTGTATTGAAAAGAGTAACCGCTGTTGCTATGCCGCCTGTGGTTACAATGCCTACCGTAGAAAATATTGGTACTACGAGTGCCCTACTAGGTGCCAATGTATTGCCCACCGTAGGGTCAGCTATTACTGCCAAAGGAACCGTGTATGATGTAGCAGTATTGCCAACTGCCAATGCCTTAACAGTAGGCAATACCCTAACGGGTGTATTTACACAACAGCGCACCGGCCTAACGCCCAATACCATTTATTGGTACAGAGGTTATGCCACCAATAGTGTAGGTACAGGCTACACGGTAGACAGTAGCGCCTTTACTACACTCAGCAATGCCCCAACAAGCAGTGCACCAACCACAAATACCGCAAGCAGTTTTACCGCTCGTTGGTCTGCACCCGTACAAGGTGCAGCGCCATACACCTATACCTTGCAAGTGGCTGCCGATGTTGCGTTTACTACTAATGTGAGCACGATAGCCAATATTGCTAGCTCGGCCACAAGTAGCGTAGTCAGTGGATTGCAAAGCAATACCGTATATTATTATAGAGTAGGTATCAACAATGCAAGTGGTAGCAGTGCTTGGTCTGCCATACAAACCGCTAACACTTGTAGTGCAGCACCCACTGTAGCAGCCGCTTCCAATATTGGAACTGTGCGTTTTACTGCCAATTGGACAGATCCTGTAAATGATGGCAATTTGCCTATTACCTACCAATTACAATATGGTACCGATGGTGTATCGTGGACCGGTAGCACCACTGTATCTAGCATCAATGCCACAAGCTTTACAATTGGTAGTTTGCTATCTAACCAAACCTATTTCTACCGTGTACGTGCTATTAATGCAGGAGGCAATAGTGTGTGGTCGGCGGCACAATCAGCAACCACTATACCCAAACAATTACCGGTGGTTACGCTTTCGGCCGTAGGCGACAAATTCGTTGGCGAAGCCGATTTCAATCCTGCTACTGCTACCTTGGCACAAACACCCGTACTCAGCAGCAGCAATACCGCTGTAGCTACTATTGTCAACGGCAATGTACGCCCTGTAGCTGCCGGTACAGTTACTATTACCGCTACTACTGTAGAAACTGACGATTTTTATGCAGCAGCACCCAAAACAGTTACGTTCACTGCTTTTATAAGCAAGCCATTTGCTGCCAACAATGTACCCGGAACTATTGAGTGCGAAAACTTTGATATCGGATCGGAGGGTGTTGCTTACAGAGATGTAGATCCTAATTTGAATAGCAACCTATACAGAGCCACTCCAGTAGATTTGTACACCATTACTACCAATCCACCAAACTACCGCATAGGTAGTATTGCCAATAGCGAGTTTGTACATTATACCATTAATGTAACCGAATCGGCCAATTATCAAATCAAAACTTTCTTTAGCAACGGTGCAGCCACTGCGGTACCTTTTACGCTTACCATCGATAACAGCACCGTGTACAACCTCAGTGCAACGCCTACACTTAATTGGAGTACCTACGATAGTAGCCTTATTAACGGCGTTTATTTAAGCAGCGGAACACATGTTATTAAAGTAACTTTTACCGGCGTAAATACCTTTGGTCTTGATAAAATGGTGATTCTGAAAACCCAAACGCTCAGTTTTCCTAATGCTAATCAAACCCAAAATGTAGACGCTATTACAAGCACCACTACTTTAAACCCTACATTAGCTGCTACTGCAAGTTCCGGATTGTCTGTAACCTATACAAGCAGCAATACCAATGTTGCCGTGTTTGATGCGGCTACAGGCAATGTACGCATTACCGGACGCGGCCAAACCATTTTAACCGCCGTGCAATTGGGCAACAACAGCTTCGCAGCGGCTACCAATGCGGTGTGTACCTTAACAGTGATGCAAAATCAGGTCATCACCTTCAATACCGATCGTCGCAACCGAGTAGATAAAGGCACTTTTGTACCAGCAACGGTTACAAGTGGTGGTGCTTTGACGCTCACAAGCAGCAAAACATCTGTAGCCACTGTGTCGGGCAATCAATTGGTGATAGCCGATTCGGGCAATACCGTGATTACCGCCACGCAGGCGGGCGATGTAGCCAATTTTTACAATCCGGTAACAGCCACTTACACCTTGAGGGTATGGCCATCAAAAGCCTTTGCTGCCAATGTAGTAACAGGTGTTACCAACGTATTCGATACCCTACAGGCCGAAAACTACGACATTGGTGGTCAGGGATTGGCCTACAATGATGCTACAGTAGGTAACAACGGCAATGCAAGTTACCGCAACGATTCGGTAGATATTGCCACTTGTGCCGATCTTGGCGGCGGTTTCAAAATACAAAGTACGCAAGCAGGCGAGTGGTTAAAATACACCATCAATGTTAGCCAAACAGGCACTTACGACATTGCAACCCGTGTAACCGGTGGAGCACAGGCCACAGCTTCGCAGTTTAGGGTAGAAATGGACGATGTGCCCAATACCAACAACATTACCGTTGGTAACGACAATTGGAACACTTTCCGTACACTCCCTAGCGGCACTTTTGCCCTAGCTGCCGGCATACATACGTTGCGCTTGTTTATTGTAGCCAATACCATGCATTTCAATTACTTTACTTTCAACAAAGTAAGCAATACCGGTCCTGCTGTAGCTGCTACCCGTACTGCTACCAACGATTATGCAGCCACTACACTACGCGTATATCCCAATCCGGCGTACAGTCGCGGTGTGGTACAAGTGCAAGTGCCGGTACAAGCACAGCAAGCAGCTCAGTTAGTGGTGCGCAATAGTTATGGCAAAGTGGTACACAGTCAGTTATTAGGAACGCCGAATAGCCGGATGTTGCAAACCCAATTAACCCTGCCCAATCAACTCAGTGCCGGAGTATATTTGGTACAAGTGGTTAGTGGCAATCAAATACATACCACGCGTTTAGTAGTACAATAGAACGCCAAAGAAAGACGGTTTTTGTTTTAGCCGGGCTTGTTGCACTATGCAGCAGCCCGGTTTTTTGTATCCAAACGCCAAGAAAAGTGGGGCGTTCCCCTTTGGGGCGGGCTTTGCACTTTTACTCCTCGCCGCCACCTTTCAGGATGTCGGCTGTGGGGTAATCGTTGCAATCCCTAACGCGGTGGAAGGTGGTTGTTTTAATACTGTTGTTTGTGTGGAATGACACCTCTAATTCCTCCACGGGGTTGCGCTACATCGCCATTGTATCTGGGAATGATGTGTATGTGGCAATGGGCAATCGTTTGCCCGGCAGCTTCGTGTATATTGATACCTACATTAAAGCCATTGGGCTGGAATTTGCTTTGCAAAATCTCTTTCACTTTATTAGCCATTATCCAACAAGCAGCCTGCTCTTTAAAAGATAATTCAAAATAATTTGCAATCAATCTTTTGGGTACAATCAATGCGTGACCACTACTTACAGGAAATTTGTCGTAAAATGCAAATGCCGTAGCGCTTTCCACAATCAGTTCTCTAGGTTCGTTTCCTACAAAAAAAGGACTTGCTTTTTCATTGCCTTTGTTAAGCGTGGTGTAGTGTTGGTACGCATATATTTCGCAACTTTCATTTTTAAATATAGATTGATAAGGCAGCTTTACATTGCACTGATAAGTAAGTTGTTTGTGTAATTTGTGCATTCTGTAGCCTTCGTATTGCACATCTCTTCGCACTGCAAAATAGGCTTTGCCTTGTGGCTTCAATAGCAACGATACATTCATCAGTACTTGCGCTTGTTCTTCGGGCAGAAGTACATTCAGTACATAAAAACAAATAATGGTATCAAATGTTTGGGTTGGAAAATCAGGAAAAAAATAAGGATCGTATCCGGCTATTTCAAAACCTTTGGCCTGTAGCAACTCTACATCTTTTCCAAAACCACAACCAAAATCCAGGATTTTACCCTTTAACAAATTGTTGTTGAGTAAATATTTAGCCGGAAAGGAAAGCGAATCTCTTTCTTTGGCGGTACAATGGCTGTATGTGTTGTTTTTTAGATATTCCATTCCTCGTATCCTCTTGTTTCAATTAAGTATTTTGAACTAGTCAGTAGTTGTTCAAACGCCTTGTTTTGCCAATTATTAAACGGATGGTTACCCAATAAGGTTACCCGTATTTCATTCTCAAACCTTTCTTTTTCTTCTGCAAAAATGAGTTCCCAATAATGTATTATTAAATCCTTTTGCCTCTGCATTAATGATGCGGAAGGTATCTTATCTAGTTTATTTTTGTTAACAGTTGGCTCTGCTGGCAGTAAATTCCAAAGGTCATTATTTTTCCAAATAGAGAAAGGGATAACGTGATCAACTTCGTATTGAATGATTTGTTTACCACTCCATACACAAATAATTGCACCTTCTTTTTGTAGAACAGATTGACACAAATTTTTAGTGCTTGTTACCTCTCGTTCTGTAATTGGGCTTTTTAAAATTTCTCCAATAACTGTTTCAGGATTCACTGTTTGATTACTCGCCTTAACCGAAAACTGAGCCCATTTAAACAAAATATTATCTGTACCACTAATAAAGCTGCCTAACATTTGAAAAACATCGTAGTAGTCTCTAGGAATAGTGAACGTACCACAACTATTGATAAGCCAATTGGTATTTTGAATAGCCGTATTGGTTAAAGTTGCATTGTTTTGGTATTGATAAATGGTGTATAACCCTTTATTAATGGAGTTACCAATATATTGCATTGGATTTTTTACAATATTGTATTTAAGTTCTCTAACCAATGCATAAAACTCACTATTTATTTCCTTACTAATTCCTTTAATTCTCAAATCGTTGTAAAATCCCGATAAACCATTTTGTTGTTTATAGTAATTGATAATAGGCACTAGTAAATTTTGAAATTTAATGTTCGTGTTTTTGCCTACAATTTGAGGGATTTTTACTCCTGCTTCAAAAAATGGGTAGTAATAAATAAGCCATTTTTCTATTAACAAACCAAGTGGAATTTCAACTGTATGTTCTTTCACTAAAATGTAGGGTGAATTGTCTTGAATAATATCTATTGTTCCCCTTAATAAAGCAAACTTGTAAGTAGATGTTTTTTTATCTCTTTCTATGATTTTGCTAATATTTATAAAGGTTTGATTGTGCATATTTCATCTGAATTAGCTGCTTATTCTACTTGATTATCTTACGGATAGTGTTTTTTAATCACTTCTTTTCAAAAGTATTACTAAACAAGCAAATATTATGCATTGTTTTTGTTGAGTAGCGGCTTTGTTTTGGCCATCTATTGTAAGCCTTGTAAGGAAGGTTGTCCATACAAAAATTGGCTATTGTGCCACCTGATAAGTACCGGCTGCTACAAATGCGGCAGGCAGCCACTGTGGTTGTAGCTGTTCGGCAGGTTCGGGCATATTGGGCAGTTGGTAGGTAAAGCGGATCAATTGCAGAACCACCCACCAATCGTTAGGGGAGGCATTCGTAGGCAATACAAGGGTTTGTGCCGCAACAGCGTTGTTGGAATAGGCAAATTGCAGGGTAGCTACCTGTGGTTGCTGTTGTTGTGTGTTTTCGGTCATTGTTTGGGCCAAAGCAATCCAAGTTACCTGTACTTGTGTGGTATAAGGTGGTGCCACAATGTGTGTTTGTGGTAGTATTTCGGGCAAGTGAATTTGTACTTCGGCCTTTTCAGTCAATTCAATACGGCTTGGTACAAGCCAAATATCGCGCAGGCTAATGAGCATATTTACATTGTGCAGGGTAGTGGTATGGGTGATAGCACTGTCTTGATGGATACGCAAGGAGGTTATTAGCCAACTGCGGTAGGCATTGTAATGTGTAAGGGTTAATGGAAACGGAATAAAAGGCCTTAGTTTTCGCAGTAGCTGCGCCCCGTATTTGCTTGCGGTTTTAAAAGCGGTAACACTTGGTTTTTCAGGTGCATTTTTGGCGCTTTGTTTCGTGTTAGGCATGCTGCGGGCATAGGTTTGGCCATTTACTGTATAAAAAACAACGTTGCCAATTGCACCGCTGAAATTGCCGTTAATGATACGTGCCATAAACAATGTTTGATAGTACAATATTACTGCATAAATGCTTATAGACATCCTCGATACTGTTTCGAAACATCCACACAGCAAAAACGTATTTTTATCACAGTTTACCACATAAAATGTGGTGAAGAGTGGTGTTGCTGTGGTGTTAATGTGGTGTTGATACGAATTTGTCTCGAATTTGCCAGGAAGCAGAAAGGGTACAGGGGTACAAAAAAAGCGCCTACCGTTTGTAAGGGATAGGCGCTTGAGAGCAGGGTAGCAACAAAAGTATTTAGTCGCTGATACGTTCAAAACGAAGATCGTCCACTTGAAACCAATCGGAGGAGGCACCATTAGCACGTATGATGATTGCAGCGTAATTGTTGGCTACATTGATATTCTCAATTATAATGTCTTGCCAATTGTTTAAATAGGTGTTTTCTATTATTTTTTGACCGAGTTTGTTTTCTTTGGAATGATAAATATTCAATACCTCAATTGTAGGCCAGTTATCTGTAGAAGTATACGCACTATAGCTAGTGCAGCGTATTTTGGCCTTGAGGGTGTATTTTCCATTAGGAATGTAATTGAGGGTTTGGTAAGCTAGGGCATTGTTTTTTTCCAATTGCAATACAATATTGCCATTTGCCGCATCAGTCAAGCGCTTGATATAAGCACCGCCCGATTGAGCCCAATATTGTGTGGTGGTGCCATTGTAGTTGCTGATTAAACTTTTGTTCATTACCCATCCGTGACTACTGTCTTGTCGATTGCCGTTATTTAACAACCCGGGAGCGGTAAATTGATTGGTGTATTCAAAGCTAGGATTGCCCAATAAGTTAATGTTGTTGACTTTTTTGTGGTAATAGGCAAAATAATCTACTTGCATTTTGGAGTATGCTTGGTCGATAGGAGGTTGCGGACTTACGGTAATAAAATCGCGATAGGTTTTGCCACTTAACCAAACCCTACCCGGTACATACATGCTGAGTAGTTTGGTGTAATTGGTGTTGTCGTAATTACCATAGATTTCAGCATCGGGTACGCTATTTACGTCGAGCCATCCTTTATAAACACCATTTACAAACAAGCGCATTTTCCCGGGAGTCCATTCGTAAGCATATTCTATGAAGCCGGTGTTAGAGTTGTCTCTAGCTTGGTTAAAGTCTTGCATGTTAGTAGCATAATGTGTACCCGGCATTTGCAACTTTACATATTCAAAATTTTTGAAGTTGTTGTGAATGTTAAAGTCGAGTTCCGAACTCGTGGTATGTGTTCGGGAGAAAAATTCGAACATGTCTATGTTGAAAGCCTCGCAGGTTTGCCAAAAGCTTTGGTGAAAGCCCGCACAGCCCGTATAGAGTTTTACCCTGATAACATAGTAGCCATATCCAAATTTGGCTTTTGAAATAACGGCTCCCCCCGATAATCCGCCGGTCATGTTGGTTCCTTCGGCTGAATTGAATGCCATTTGTAGCGACAATAGCGAGTTTGCCACGGTTGCATTAGCAGGTTTGTCAACAGTTGTAAACTGAACTTGGTCTGCCGGGTGGGTAATTACTTTAGTTCCTGTTCTAGGCATCCACCACATGGCAGGATTGTAAGCCCCTACAATGTTCACACCGTTAGTGGTAGGGCAGCCTTCGTCAATCTTGTCAGCATTGAAGTCGTCGGCAAAGGCGAGTTCGTAATTGTTACCTATTGTGCTTACGGGCAAGGTAATTTTATTAGCAATGTTGTCGCCTTGTGGCTGAATTTCACTGCTAGTAGCCATAACGCCTTTTTCAATTGGTGGGGGTGTTACGGCTGTGTTGTTGGTGCCGTCGTCCAACTGTTTGTTACAAGCACCCAATAAGAGTGCAGCTAGTGCAAAGGCATTCAGCATTGATTGTTTCATAAATGGCAAAGTTTTGGTTAGTTATAAATATGCCTTTTGAGGGCTTTTAATAAATGCAAAGCACTAGCAATTGACTGATTATTAGGGGTTTGTAAGCATATTGTAAAATGAAGTAGTTCAAAATGAATTGGGAACGATTGCATACGAAGTGTTACTTTGTGGTATACTTCGGATAGATGATGTTGTTATCAACAAAAAAATAATAGTTAGCTTCAGTAGGTTGGTAACTTGTTGATAGTTTTGGGAAAGGCTGTTTGCAAATTAGTTGCAAATAGTATTTTGTAACCGTAGCAGCACCACCGTGTGTATAGGTTGTAGCAATAGAAAAAGGTGGAGACGGTAGTTGCAGATGCTAGTAGTATTTAATGGCGCATTTCAGTTACAGTCAAACTAGCACAGTAGCTGTAGTAAGATGGTGTATAAACAATATTCAAATTGCAAAAGCAGCAGTAGTAAATACATAATGAATATTGGGTAATTTACATAAATTATTTTGTTTTATTAAAGAAATTGCTATTTTTGCTTTTAATCAATAAAAGTAGATAAATGAAACATTTTCTTAGTGGTATGTGTATATGTGCTATGTATATTACTCTGTTAGTTGGTTGTAAAAAGAATGATGCAGCCCCTTCTTCTGACATAGCGAGTTTTACAATTGATGGCAAAACGATACCGCTAAACGGTGCGTCTACAGGTTATTTAAGTGTTTTAGCTGATAGTTTGTTGGTGCTCAACAGCAATACAACCGATAGCAGTGTTTTTGATAATCTTCAGATTGGCGATGCAGTGCCTTTTAATTATTCACTTATTTTAATTACAAGTAATAGTGCTATTAAAGTAGGTACTTATACTTCTACCCAAGTGAATTTAACAAACTTGATTTTTGGGATGCAATACCAAAACCAATACCATACAGGTGGGCTTACTTCCGCGGGTTCTTTACCCGGTGTTTGTACGGTAAATATTACGAACTTGACAGATAGTACGGTATCGGGTACCTATAATGGAACTATCTATAATTCTGTAACGTATGTTTCCAAAAAAGTATCGGGTTCGTTTAAAGCAAGTTTATAATTGTTGTTCCCCTCTTTAGTTTTCGATAGGCACAGTCCAATTGTATGTACCTTTTTTGGCTGTGGAAATGTTTTTTTGTGCAACAAATGAATGGTAAGGGTTGCAGTTGTAAGCGTTGACAATTTTTAAAAAGTTGTCAACGCTTATTGTTTTTGACCAATTGTTTTAAAGAGAAAAGAAATTTTTTCGATTGGTTTTCAATGCGTTAGGGATAGAAGCGATTACCCCACAGCCGACATCCTGAAAGGTGGCGGCGAGGAGTAAAAGCGAATAGCCCGGACCCGTAGGGGAACGCCCTAATCTATCTTTTTGTAGTTATAGGAACAACTAGCACGTGTTGCATACAATTGTTGTACGAAACGCGTTTCATTGCAGTGCGTATTGACCGCTTGCTATCTATCCTTCCAACAATAACCGGAATAAAACAGTTGCTTATGCATGCAAATGCAATTCATTTCAATGATGCAACATTCTGTCATTAAAAAAATGACTGCGGTTTTCATTTGTGTTTTTATTCAATCATCTATCTATGAGGGTTATTGCCTTGTTTGTAGGGGCATACTTGTATTACACAAATACTAGGCACAATCGTTTGAAAAAAGGAAATTTTTTTAGGGATTGATAATGACAATTCATTTTTCACAATGAAAAATCATTATATGTTAGTTAAAAAAGCAGAAATCAAGCAGTGAAAAATAGAAAAAGGAGGCATTTTTAGTTCAAAAACAGTGTGTTAAGCAAAGTATAAATAATTAATTTTAATCTATTTGTGTTTTGTTAAAAAAATACTAATTTTTAAGAAAATAGTATTTACTTTACACAGTTTTACTAAAAAGTTACATTTAATAACGAAATAGCGATATCCTTATATCCTCCAATCATTCCTCTGCTTTTACTTCAACCAATTTTACCCCTATGAGAAAACTGACCTTTTGTTTACTATTGGTGCAGTGTTTGTTTTATTATAATCAGGCATTTAGTAGGCTCAATACAAGTCCACTGACTTTTACGTTTTCTGTGGCTTCAAGAAGTTGCGATAGCATTGCAAATGCAACAATCACCGTCCATGCTTCAGGAGGATCGGGTAATTATCGTTATGCAATTAACGCCGGATTGCCAACGGCGGCGAACGTTTTTTACAATTTATCGGCCGGCAGTTATACGCTTTCTGTAAGTGACGACTTGGGCGCTGTAGTGGTTAAAACGGCGGTAGTTAATAATCCTCAGCCTTTAGCTTTTGTGGCTAGTGTTACCAATCCTACTTGCTATTTGGGTACGAATGGTCGTATTAGTATTACTGCAAGTGGCGGAACTAGTCCGTATTCGTATACCTATATTACAAATGAGGGCATGGTTTTTCAGTCGGGCAACATCATTGATGGTTTGTCGCAGGGTTTGTATCGGGTGAATGTACGTGACTCCATTGGCTGTTCGGTAACCACTAACTATACACTTGTAGAACCACAACCTTTTGCCTATACCATTAGTAAACAAGATAAACAATGTAACAAAAGTGCAAGCATTACCATACAAGCAGCCGATACCCTTACAAGCCTATACCAATACGCCATCAACGGAAAAACTTTTGGAAGTAGTGCTCAGTTTGGGGGCGATGACGTAGTGGTGGGTAACAATACAATAGTAATTAAGGCTGTACAAACAGGTTGCAGTCAATCCGCTAATGTGCTCATTACAGACACAGCAATACCCACAAGTTCCTTTGTGAACAAAACCATTTGTGGGGGGGAAGTGCTTGCTTTTAATGGTAATGTATATGCGCAATCCGGCCAATATATTGCTCGTTTAAACAATAGCGCCAATTGTGATAGTATCGTAACACTCAATTTGCAGTTGATCAATACGCCCGGTAGTTTGGGTAATGCATTGGATTTTGATGGGATAGATGACTTTGTAAGTACGCCCCATCAGGCATCGCTCAATGTGAATGCAGTTACTGTTGAAAGTTGGGTGAAATGGCAGCCCAATAGTGTAAATGACATACAATTTATATGTGGAAAAGAGGGCGAACAATTGGAAATACACACGGCAGGCAGTGCCGGACCAAATGGTATTCGATTTATCCCTGCGAACAATGTATATATTGACTTGCAAAATGTATTGCCGGTAGGTATTTGGACGCACATTGCTATGGTGTATGACCCCGCCGCCTCATTGGTAAAATCGTACATCAACGGGGTAGAAGTGATACCCAATATATCAGGCCTTAATTCCATTCAATCACCTATACCTATTACCAATGTGCCACTGAACCTAGGCCAAAGAATTGATGGCACCTACAAGTATAGAGGAAATATGGATGAGTTTAGAATTTGGAATACGGTAAGAACTCAAGCCGAAATACAGGCATCCATGAACAAAGAATTAAGCGGCGATGAGGCAGGGCTAGTGGTGTATTACAACTTTAATCAAGGGTATGCAAATGATTCCAATGCTACCAATCTGCGTTTGGTAGACAAAACTGTTAATGCCAATCACGGTGTGCTCAATAATTTTAAGCTATCGGGTAATTCTTCCAATTGGGTGTCAGGGAATGTTGTAGCAATTGCACCTATAAACGGATTAAGCAGCCTTTGTGTTGGGGATAGTACGTTACTAACTAATGCTACACCGGGAGGTACTTGGTCGTCCGACAATACGAATATAGCGAGTGTATCAAAAACAGGGTTTGTTACATCAAAAGGCATTGCCGGCACCGCAACTATTCGATATTCGCTAGGTTCCTGTGGTAATTCGGTAACAAAGCAAATAACAGTGAATGCAAAGCCTGCGCAACCAGTCATTTCTGGTAACGCATCAGTTTGTGCACAAAGTTCGGCTACCTTAACCGCCATTTCTTTATTACCCGGCGCATTGTTTAGCTGGAAAAGTGCTGATACCAATATTGTTTACGTAAGTACCGATAGCTTGCGTACAAGTGAAGCTAAAATTATTGGTGTTGCTAAGGGCAATACCACGATTACTTGTAAGCTAACGTATAATTTTTGTTCGTCTTCACAAACCAAAATCATTACTGTTAACAACCGTTCTACTTCAACTACCAGCCATACCGCTTGTGGAAGTTATACATGGAATGGTGTACAATATCAATCAAGTGGAACATATAGCTTCACCACAACAAATGCGCAAGGCTGCGATAGTGTAGCAACCTTAATTCTAACCATTAAGAATGGCAGCACGAGTACTAGTAATGTTAGTGTGTGTTCAAGCAGTTTACCCTATCGTTGGAATGGTGTATCGTATAGTGTAGCCGGAACATACACTTTCACGACCACGAATGCACAAGGATGTGACAGTGTAGCAACCTTAAAACTAACCATTAAGAATGGCAGCACGAGTACTAGTAATGTCAGTGTATGTACAAGCAGTTTGCCCTACCGTTGGAATGGTGTCTCGTACAGTGTGGCCGGAACATACACTTTCACGACCACAAATGCACAAGGTTGTGACAGTGTAGCAACATTGGTATTGAGCATCAAGCTGGGCAGCACGAGTACGAGTAATGTCAGTGTGTGTACAAGCAGTTTACCCTACCGTTGGAATGGCGTATCATACAGTGTGGCTGGAACATATACCTTCACGACCACGAATGCACAAGGTTGTGATAGCGTAGCAACATTGGTATTAGGTA
>JAIXOS010000247.1 GCA_027486695.1 Chitinophagaceae bacterium
GAACCAACACCGGATCCCTGATCCATATTTCGACCAAGTCCTGTACCGCCATCTAAATCAATGTTGGTGTAATTACCCGGAACAATGGTATAGAATGCCACTGTACTATTAAAAACCATACTACTAGTCCAAGTTAAATTAGCAGGAATTGTACCCCTTGTGCGAATAGTGCCTGAACCCGTATTGGTAAAGGTGCCCCCTACCGATAACGAGAAACCTCTTAAATCTAATATGCTTCCAGTATTTACAAAAAGATTGCCACTAACGGTAATATTGCCAGATGCCGTATCGGTTCCGCTATTAGTGCTAATTAGCAAATTGGAATAAGTACCTGCCGGAATAGTTTGTGTGGCATTGGCTGCTGCAAACTCAATCCCAAAACTCCATGTTCTACCACTTGGTAAAGGTGTAGCACTTGTATTGGAAGTTACCAATGTACCTGTACCTGCCGGTGTGATGCCGGTCAAATCGCTTAAAGATAAAGTACCAACGTCCAAACGAGAAGTACCGTTGATGGTTAACTGCGTATTGGTACTCAAGGTAGCCCCAGCTGGAAATACGGTTGTGGTATTATTACTGACAGTGAGATTATTGTATGCAAACACAGGGATGGTTTGTCCAGCCGTTCCGGCGAAATTGAACGTTCCAAATCCATTGGCCGTGCTGATGTTAGCAGGCTTGAAGCTGTTTAAAATAGTAATGTTACTATTTGTAAAGGAGGTGGCAAAAGCACCGGTTAAATCTAAATTGTAAAAAGTAGTACCTTGTATGGTTTGTCCATTTCCATTAAATAAAACAGTCGTAAGGTTGGGATTACAAGTACCTGTAGGGGGAGTCCAATTACCTCGTATGATAATGGTATCGCTATTGGTAACTGAACCTAATATTCTGTTGCCGTTTTGAGCGCTGGATAGGTTCAAGTTATTGTAACTACCGGTAACAACCGTTTGTGTATTGTTACTGTAATACCAAACGGTTCCATTCCAAACTTTATTGGCAGGCAAAGCACTTGCGCTTGTATTAGCTGTTGCTATTGTGCCGTTACCTAATTGTACGTTTAAGGAGCCTCCAAGTTGAGCCGTTCCTATATCCAAAATGGCACGAGTCGCTAAGTTCAATGTATCAACAACCGAAATATTGCCCAATGCGCTGTCTTCAGCAGCACCAATATTAATAGGTGTCAACCTTAAATTTTGATAGGTACCTCCTGCCACAAATTGACCTCCCGCCACTGCATTGTAATTGACTGTGGGTAGCCAGTAAACACCCGAAGGCAAACATGGATTGAGTGTGCTTTGTGTTTGAATATTTCCTGTTCCTGATGTGCTAGTGATAGAACCTGCCAAGCGGTAAACATCCATATTTAAACTATTACCACTATTAACAGCAAGTATTCCATTGACCGTACAATTACCCAAAGCGGTAGCTGTTAATCCCGATGCCATATTAAGTCTTAACCCTGCATTATAAGTTCCGGAAGGAATGTTTTGTACTCCATTAGTGCTACAAAATTCAATTAGCACATTCCATGTTTTTGCTGCCGGCAATGGCGTTGTTGATATACTGGTGGTTTTTAAAAATCCGGTTCCGGTTATTTGTCCATCGCAAATCAAATCACCCCCCATTTGCAAAATGGAATCGATACGAAGTGTTGCACCGGCATATACCGATAAACTCTTTGCTACAGCGGTATTAGCTGAAATAACAGGCATGTTGGTAATACCTGATGATGGAATAATCACATTATCAGATGCGGTTGGTATGCTTCCCAATGACCAGTTGGCAGTATTATGCCAGTTGGTATTAACAGCACCTGTCCATACCACTCCAGTATCCGGAGAGTTAAGCCCAATATTGGTTCTGCCCGCACTGTCTATGTTAAAAGATATGGTATTGGTTGTTCCATTATGGGTTACATAAATGCGTGTTTTATCGGGATTCCAGGAAGTTACCGGTAAAGATTCGCCCGTATTAAAAGCAAATAACATGACTTTAAACTGCGGATCAATGCTATTGCTTTCTATTACCAATCTGCGCATTTTGGTAAATTGAAAAACAGCAGAATCAATAACGGCTGGTATATTGGCATTAACTGCTCCATTGTTATTAAGTACACGCACGAGTAAACGTCTTGACCCCGACTCTCTTAATACAATATCGTTTTGATAGTTGTTATTAACCAAATTAACAGTGGTGCTTTCAATACTTAAATCTGAGGGCACCTGACATACCCATTTGTAGTTGTTTACATTGGCATCGCGCTGCACATCATCAGCTACAATAACGTAGGGCTTAGCAGCTTGTATTAACGAAATGGTTCTGAAAACTTTTTTCATCACCCCATTTACAAAAGGCTCTTGAACATACCTCTTGTAATAAGGCATTGATGGCGAAACAACCGCATCTGTAAATATCAATGTATTATAAAATGGTATATTGTCGTAACTATAAAAAGGTGAATACCTAAAACTGTTTTGATTGTCCATCACCGCAGTTATGTAAGGTGGATTTAAATTGGGATTATCACCCTGATAGCCTCCAAATTGCGACATCCAATTATAACTGTATGCTTTAGTAGCATCTCCCGCTATAGAGAGCATATCGCTTTTATTACCGTAATGAACTATTTTTCCGGGTACCCTTGCCGCACTATTAAAGGCACCAGTATCTACCGAAACCCCATAGCCATTTACCAAAATACCGGTTGATGCTCCTGTAAATGCGTGGTTATCAAATTCGCTGTTGGCCATGCTAGTTGGGCGCGGAATCCAAATACGCCCCAATCCACTTAATAAAAATTCGTTTTTGTTACCATAAGTATGCCCGCCTAAATCCTGCCGATTGGCAAAAAATACGGTAGTTGCCGTTGAATCAAATCCGCTTCGTAAAGTTGCAAAACCACCCAACGAATCAAAATACATTTTATTACCACCAAATGCGCCCTGAGCCTCTGTTGCAAAAGCAGTTGGATAATAATCAGATGCAAAAATCAATCCCGGAATTCGTGTATTAAATCCGGCACCATAGTTATCGTAAAGGGCACTGTAGGCATAGTAAGTTGGGCTCAATGTTGCATTGTAAGGCATATTTGCTTTCAACCGTTGCATATAGTTTTTCCAAACAAAATCAACCGCGGTATCCGCTGGAAATGTCCATTTCAAACCGATAGGATCAATACTGTTCTGTTTCCAACTACCGGTGGCAGGATCATCGGTTAAACCCATTGCATAATTATTAAGACCTGTACCGCCCAACAAATCTGTTCCCACAAATGAATAGCCAAACGGTTGTATCAGCGCAGGTAAATATTTTTTTCCATAACTACTAACCGACGGATGCCCCAACATACTATACCCCCTTTTTGCTAAAGCCACTAACAAAGGCACGTTGAGTTGATCTTTACCAAGACCTTCATACACATTCCCTGTTTTATCATAAACGCCATGCGTTAAGAAATTCCAAGTGCTTCTACACCAATTTCTAACGGTTCCGGTATCTTTTGCGGCATAGCCCGGTTCTCCTTCTACAATCAAATTAGGAATGATTTCGTAACCAAAAGTTGCCCAATTTGAGATATAAGTATAAGAAGGCGTCATGAATCCGTGTAATTGACTACTATCAGGAAGCATTTTAATGAGTGCCATTCTTACCGTGTCTTGCTGATTTTTGGTCATTTGGTTATGCAAAAAGTCGTACACATAAGCCATATGAACTGCTCCAAAATTGGTTCTATTATCGTAACTCAACGGATTTGCTACATCGGCCAACGCTTTACGCGCCCAAACGGTGATAGCATTGGCTAGTTTGGTTGCCCTTGTAGTATAGGAAGTGTTTGTAACCGAATCAATTGAGCCCCTATACAACCAACATTCCATAGCTTCCATAGCGAATATGTAGGCCATTTTTACAGTATTGCCTCCCCAATAATTGGCATAATTATTTCTAACGCCAATATCGCCCAAGGCAAGAGAATCATAAAACGCTTTTACATCGTAAGCTCCGGTATTTGAAACATAGGCATAGCCCAGTGTATCTTTGGCATAATAAGCATTTCTATTATATCCACTATTACCCAATTGCAATACAGTTGTATATGCATGAATCCATTTAGCCGCCGCTACCCCACTTCTGGTATTTTTCAATCGCCAACGAATACTGGTAGAATCTTCTGGATTGCAATACAAACGCGGATGCAAACCAACTGCCGGTGCATTTTTAATGTATCGAACAGTTGACATATCCTGTGTAGATGGCAAAACATTGGTTGGACCAATACCATAGGGAGCCCAAATAGTTGTTGGGTCAAGATACCCCAAATTATAGGTAAATCCGCCTTTGGCGGAATCAGCCAAAACTGTTGATTGTGTAGATGACCAAGCTGATTCGGTAGAAACACCTCTTATGGTATCCATCAATTTGTATCGGTACGAATAGGTATTACCGTTAATGAGTCCGGTATCAGTATAAGCCGAAGACCGCTGATAAGTGGTTGAATTTCCTCCCCCACTTACATTGGAAAATAAAAACTTGAGCGGTAAAAATGCAGCAGGGGCATAAGCTGCCATCGCTATTTTTCCGGAACCGGAATATTGGGGTACACTTTGCCAAGCAGGGGGATTATTATTAGGCGTTCCACTTATCGTTCCCGATAAAGGTCCTTCTTTGCCCGGCGCATATACAGCAGATACTGCATAGGTATAAACAGAGTCGTTTTGAATATTGTAGTGCGCAAAATAAGGAGTAACACTTGCCGTACTATCAATAGCTGTTAATGAAGCTCCATTTTTGCCGGCATAAATTTTATAGTATGCAATTGCATAAGGAACAACCGACGAATCGATGATTAAATAATTGAACGTATTGCCCGAAAAAACTTTACTGATAGCCGGAAAGCCCGTTAAGTTAAATGTGGTA
>JAIXOS010000237.1 GCA_027486695.1 Chitinophagaceae bacterium
TAATCGTAATTTAAGTTATTTGTAGGCACAAAGTCTTCAATCGTAAAGATACGCAATAGTAATTACTCGACTAATGATAACGCCTTTGTGTTTGTAGGTGGTTATTATGGGCTTGGGTAACGAAAATGTATGTACAATACAAGCCAAATCCACAAATACAAAGGTTGTCTGTTGATAGGTTGCTAAGCAAATAAAATAACGTATTTGTATAGCCGATGATTTTGTGTAAATGATATTAGTACAAAAAAATAGCAATTGAATATATAAAAAAAGCACTTGTAGAAACAAGCGCTTTTCAAAAAAATTTATGGCAATAAACCAAAATTACATAAAAAAAATAAATGGGGGTAATGAATATCTTTATGCTTCACAAAAATAAAACGAGTCTCTAGGCTTTTTATCACCCATTAGGGTGAAATTTACTAAAGTAACAAAAAACCAACTGTGTTTTATTGCTGCCAACTGCGTACACGTGCTAGTACACTACTTCTAGAAGAAGCATCAAGCTTGAGATATAAATTGTTGATGTGTGTTTTGATGGTATTTACCGATAAGTATAACGAACTAGCCATTTGCTGATTGGTTTTGCCATCGTAAATACATTGCAGTATTTCAAATTCGCGTTCGCTGAGCGGTTTAATAAGGTGTTTGTTAATGCTATTGAGCGATAATTTGGGTTGTGAAAAGTTATTGCGTTGTGCAAAGTTGTACAGAGCCATTTCTAAGCCAACCAGTAAATCTTGCTCTTTGAATGGCTTTACAATATAGCCGGAGGGATTGGTTTTTTTAGCCCTATCCAATGTTTCTTTATCGGCTAGTGATGTTAAGAATATAAAAGGAATTTTAAACTTATCGTTAATAATCTGAGCTACATCTATCCCGTCATTGTCATCTTTTAGGTTAATATCAAGCAAAACAATGTCTGGCAAATTATTTTCTAGTTGAAATAAGGCATCCGCACTGTTGGTAACAGCGGCAGATAGTTCAAAATCAATGTTGTTTAAGCAAGTTTGAATATACAACAGCATGATTTCGTTATCTTCTACTACTAAAACTTTAATTTTATTCATACCTACTTACAGTGTTTCATTTGGCTTGCATGGATGATGTACAACAGTCTATTGAAAAGCGTAATACACTCATTTTCAATCTAAAAACAACAGCAATATACCGTTTTTTTACATAAAATGACGAATCGATAGTAAGTTTTGCTGTTTCCTTTTTATATAAACTCGGCATTAGTGGTTTTTATTGCATGTGGGATGGCTTAAACAGGAAATAAAAAAAGGCAACCTTATAAAAGATTGCCTCTTGGCATAAAGCCATTTCAATACCCCTATTGAAATGTAAAAGTAGGGCAGATTTTGATATTGTAATTGCCATGTGGATTAATATTTTGGAAAAAGTGTCATTTTAATGTCAAAAACCATATTTTATTCAATTATTGTGGCATATAAACGCTATATCTTACAGTTTTGTCGTTCTTACAAATGCACAGCAAGCCCATTTTAATGCACCAAACAAAGCTCATGCCAACGGGTGGTGTAGCGTGGGCTGATAAAATTTTGTTGCATTTTCCAATTGCGCTCTGTGCCGCTAGCTGCAAATTTTACAATATCGTTTCGCATAGCAAAGTTGATGTTGTCTACCGCTTGCATGAGTTTGCTGTGTACGGTATGGTTATTGGCAACAAATAAATTGCATTGTATACTGTCGTTAGGCACAATATGACCTAGTATAACGCCCGCTTTTTTATAACTACTTCCTTCTTGATACAATTGTTCTGCCAAAAGAAGTGCTTGTTTGATCAATAAACCGCTCGACGAGGTGGCTATAGTAAGTGTTGTAGAAGCACTTAGTGAGGGTCCATGTTTGTACCGACCGCTGTAACTATTTGCCGGCTGCTGCTGAACAATAAATACGGTAATTGCTTTGGCTACACTATACTGCCGACGCAATTTTTCGGCAGCGCGTGCGGTATAGGTAGCTACTGCTTCTTTAATGTGTTGCAAACTATTCACCGGCTTACCAAACATGCGGGTGGTGGCTATCATTTGCTTGCAAATAAGCGGGGTTTGCATCTCTATACTAGGATTCCCTTGTAGCTCGCGCAGTAATCGTACGCCTACTACTCCACCAAGGTGCTTATGTGCCCACATGAGTGTTTGCTTGCTTAATTGATGGGCGGTAAGGATGTTATTGGCTAACAATTTTTGTGCATACTGTCTACCTATTCCCCAAATGTCGGCCACGGGGGTGCGTTCCAATGCTTGCATGATTTTATTGGGTGTATCTAGTACCAATACGCATGAGGTGGCTTCTTTGTGTTTTTTGGCCAATCTGTTGGCTACTTTGCTTAATACTTTGGTTGGTGCTACGCCTACCGAAACCTTAATGCCTGTCCACATTTCTACTGTAGTTTTTATTTTTTTAGCTAGGGCCATTATTTGGGATGGTGGTATATGTCTAAGGTCTATAAAAGCTTCGTCTACACTATATACTTCTACGTACTGTTGGCCTATCAATGTGCGCAGGGTTTCCATTACGCGCCAACTAAGGTTGCCATACAAGTTGTAATTGGACGAAAAAGTGGCTACTTTGTACTTTTCTATTAAAGGTTTGGCCATAAAATACGGAATACCCATATCAATGCCTAGGCTTTTGGCTTCATCGCTACGGGCAATGATGCAGCCGTCGTTGTTGCTGAGTACTACAACGGGTTGTCCTTCTAATGCGGGTCTAAACAATCGCTCACAGGAGCAGTAAAAGCTATTGCAGTCTACGATTGCAAACATAATGGTGGATTTATTTTTTATTAAATGCAATTAATGAGGTGTCTAACAAACGAATGTGGCAAGTAACTACCCCCCAACATTGGTAGTGATTAAGCGACTGTACAGTAATAGTGCTATACTTTTTATTGTCGGCATGCAGGGTGCAGCTGTCTTTGTTTATTTGTTCCCAGCGCCTTACCACTATGTCTCCATCTACTACGGCAATAATAATTTTGTGGTTGCTCAAGGGAATACTTCTATCTACAATTAAAATATCGCCAGCTTCTATACCGCTACCGCTCATAGCGTCGCTGTTCATTCTAAAAAAAAAGGTAGCAGGTTTGTTCATGACCAATTGTTCATTTAAATCAATACCGCGCTCGGCATAATCGTCGGCAGCAGCCCCAAAGCCCGATGCATTAGCCGTAACTACGTCTTGTTGTGTAAACTGTTTACTACCCGTGTAAACGGAAGGAATAAATTGCGGAGAAGGCATAAAAAATATTTTTAGCTAAAATAATTAGTAAATTTATGCTAAAATAAGTAGCTTGCAATAGTTTTTTTCATCCATTTTAATTGTAGTATATGTTGCCTTCTGTATTACGTTCTGCACATCCATTAAACGAATATATTATAGTGGTACAACCTCAAGCCGATTTGTGCAATACCATCAATGCGCTAAAACAACAGTTTGCAGCAACTTATCAATTGCCGTCAGTAAAATTTTCCAAACCCAATATTACTTTGGTGCACTTCAAGCAATACGAAACCATGGAGCGAAAAATTGTACACCGGTTACAAAATATAGCAGCCATACAAGCGCCGTTTGTTATTCAACTCAGCAATTTTGGCTCCTTTCCTACCCATACCATTTATATAGGTGTAGCTACGCCGAAACCTATAGTGCAGTTGGGCAATGCCATTAAATCTATTCAATTGCTTTTAAAGCCCAACAGTGCGCACAAGCCGCATTTTATAACCGAGCCACACATGATGGTAGCGCGCAAGCTGCAACCATGGCAATACGAACAAGGATGGATGCAATACAGTCAAATGACTTTTAAAGCACAATTTGTAGCCAACGAAATGGTGTTACTCAAGCGTGCCGCCGATAGCAAAGTATTTGTATTAGCAGCCAAATTTGGACTATTGAATCAAAATACCGTCATGCATCAAGCGTCATTATTTTAAAAAAACAGAAAGCGCATTTATGAACCATGAATACAACAAAGGCCGTGGCGCACAAGTAAACCCAAAAAACAAATTTGAAAAACTAGGTCTTTCGTACGATGCTATTGAAGGAATCGACGATTGGGTGCGGCCTGCCAAACACACGCAATACGTGCAGCAGCAAGCGCAATCGCTGGTCAATAAAGTTACAAGCCCCGATGTAGGAATGGCTTATAGTATGAATCCCTATCAAGGTTGTGAACATGGCTGTATTTATTGCTATGCTCGAAATGCTTATGAGTATTATGGCAGTAGTGCGGGTATCGATTTTGAATCCAAAATCATCGTTAAAACCAATGCCCCCACTTTGCTAAAGCAGTTTTTATTACATCCTCAATGGGTATGTACGCCTATTGGCTTAAGTGGTAATACCGATTGTTACCAACCTGCCGAAAAAAAATTCCACCTTACCCAGCAGTTACTGCAAGTGTGCAACCATTTTAACCAACCCGTTAGTATCATTACCAAAAACGCCGGTATTTTACGCGATACAGAGTTACTTCAGCAAATGGCACAAAAACAAATAGTAAGTGTATTAATAAGTATCACCTCGCTAAACGAAGAAGTGCGCAGGGTAATGGAACCGCGTACAGCAACGGCACAACAGCGTTTACGCACCATTCATACTTTAAGCAATGCAGGCATACCGGTAGGAGTCATGTTAGGCCCTATGATTCCGGGACTAAATGAACACGAAATGCACAACATCATGCAAGCCGCGGCCAATAATGGCGCCTCTTTTAGTGCCTATACCTTTATACGCCTAAATGGAACCGTTAAGCTACTCTTTCACGATTGGTTGCACAAAAATTTTCCCAACAAGGCCAATAAAGTATGGCATTTAATAGAAAAAGCGCATAACGGACAAGTAAATGATAGCCGTTTTGGTATTCGTATGCGTGGCGAGGGGCCTATTGCGCAGCTCGTACACGAACAATACCAAAAGTACCAACGCAAATACCAACTACATCTTGGTCGGCATCCGCTCAACTGTTCATTGTTTACAACTGGTTTACCTCAACAAGGTTCTTTGTGGTAGTGCTTCCACAAAAATTGAGTACCAACGGCTACACGGTAGCCTTTTGTTTTTTATGAGCCAGGGGCCGGTACTACTATATGGCGGCGGAGGCGTTGGCACCATTCAAGGTATGTACTACATAGGAAGCAGTAAACAGACACAAACCCTTTTTTACCAATGCTTTTATCAATAGCTGTTGTAGTAAATAGCGTACCAAACCAACCTAGGAATCTATTATGGCAAATACCTCGAAATAATTGTAAGTCTCGTTTACATTCCTTTACTTTTGCAAATTGCTTTTTTTATCATTGGCTACAAAAGCAATACATCACAACAGGTGTGTATTTGCGCTTTTTGGGTTTAAATATCAATTATTATAATGGCTTTACCTTACCTCATTAAACACATATACAACAATGGCTCCGAAGAAGTGGTACGCAGAGGGAAAAAAATACATGCACTAGGTAGTGTAGAAATGGCTGAGTACGACGATTTAATGGGTAATGTGGTGTTTAGGGTAAAAGACGATAGCTATGCCACCTATTACAAAGTGCATATTCAAAACTTTCGCGATGCCAAAGCCTTGGGTTTGCGTTGCTCATGTCCGTACAACCTCAGCGAAATTTGCCGTCACAAAGCAGCCGCCCTGTTTACATTGCAAGAACTATTGGACCGAAACATGCTTGGCGAGCGCGAATTGGTTTACAATCAGCAGCACACGATTGTAAAAATGAAGCAGCTCGATTTAAAAATGATTCGAATGCTCACTTCTTCCGATAGCTTGTCCGAAGCCGAAGAATATATTCGTACGCAAAAGCTGTCAATTGAAACTGCTGCCGACGAAAGAGTGGTCATGACTGTTACGTACCAAAACAAGCCCTATAAAGTAGTACTCCAAAAAAATGAGGAACGTAATTTTGATACGAGTTGTACTTGCAGTTCCGAAACCAAGCACCCCTTGTGCGTACACAAAACCATTGCATTTTTACAATTACTCAATAAGCATGGAGCCAATTATTTTGACAGCATTCGCAATTGGGACGCTGTAAAAAACAAGTTATTAAGCATTTACGGCTACTCGCTTTCCGACGATTTAAAAGGCAAATTTGAATTTACTTATAACGACGGTAAACCTTTTTTGCGTGTTTTGGATAGCAGTATTAAACGGGTTGCCGCTAGTACAGCCATACCCGAACACAAACCCATTCGCCCTTGGGAAGATGCAGTTAAGCCTAAAATAGATAGTCCAATTGCGCAACCATCATCGGCAACTGCTATTATAACCGCCCCTAAAAGCGTAATGAAGCTAGCGGTAGTGGTAACTATTCAAAAAGAACAATACCCATATGTGCTTATAGAAGCCGTACAAGGCGAAACAGATGAAGACTTTTCAAAATTTATTGGTAAAACCGAGCGTGTCGACTTAAACAAATTTGTTAACACGGAAGTTTTTACCGACGATGATAAAGCTTTGGTACAGCAGCTGCGCAAATTATTACCTACCGAGGTAAACAAATATTTAAACCGTAACTCGCCCTTCAGCGGCATTTGGGAAAACATCATTCAACAACACAACGACGAACTACCTGAAGAAACCCGTAGTTTAATCAACGAATACCTACAACCAAAGTTTCAAAAACTGTTTGCCGAATTGGCCGGAAGCAACTTTACTTTCTATTTGCCCGAAAAAAAGCCATTCACTACCGCCAACTTGCAGCAGGCTGAGTTTTCGGGAGTGCTGATTGCACCAACATTTGAAGTGAACTATCAAAATGGCGTGTACGAAATTACTTGTGCCGTTAAATTGCCTCTCGACGAAGTCAATATTATTGAAAATGAGTGCGATACAGCCCTGCTTTTTCAACACCACAACCAATTTTATACTTGGCAACGCCCTGACGATATTGCCATTGTTGAAAAATTTTTACCACTAGGCAAAATAGCAATACCTGTCAATAAATGGGCACAACAATTACAAGATTTTGTTTTACCCCTTTCTAAAGAATACCATGTACATTTTGGCAACTTACAAAAAGAAGAACTGAAAGATATATTGCCCGAATTAAAAATACATTTGAAAGAAAAAGGCGATTATTTATTATTTCAACCCATTTTTAATTACAAAGGATACGATGTGCGCAGTAGCGATAAAGAAAAAATTATCATGCCCTTGGCAGATAAGCTACTCGTAATTCAACGCAACTTAGAAAGCGAAAAACAATCCATTGCCAAAATAGAGAACTTACACTCCAACTTTATTCGCCCTTCCGAACCCGGCGTTTTGGCGCTCAAAGGCGCCGATGTGTTAAAAAACAATTGGTTTTTCTTGTTTTTAGATGCCATGCGCGAAATGAATACACAAGTATTTGGCTTTGATGCACTCAAACATTTTAAATTCAATACCGCAAAACCCACCACAAAAATATTTATTAGTAGCAATACCGATTGGTTCGATGCCAAAGTAAATATTGTTTTTGGCGATCAAACCGTTACCGTAGAGGAAATCAAAAAAGCACTTACCAACAAACAACAATTTGTACACTTACAAGATGGCACTTTAGGTATTTTACCCGAAGAATGGATAAAAAAATATGCATTATTGTTTAGGGTGGGCGAAGGAAAAAATGCTAATATTAAGCTGAGCAAATACCATTTTAGTGTTATTGAAGAGTTGTACGAACAGCGCGATGAAGAAGAGTTGTTTATTCAACTGGAAGAAAAATACGAAAAGCTGAAAAGCAATCATTCCATCAAATCTGTTCCGGCTCCCGCACACTTGCAGCCAATTTTGCGCCCTTATCAAGAAAGTGGATTTCAGTGGCTCAATTACTTGCGCGAAGTGCAGTGGGGGGGTATTCTGGCCGCTGATATGGGTTTGGGTAAAACAATTCAAGCATTATCATTTATCCAACACTTGAAAAACGATACCGGCAAATTAAAAGCATTGGTCGTTTGTCCCACTACGCTTATGTATAACTGGCAAAATGAAATTAGCAAATTTGCTCCATCACTTTCATTTTACATTCACCATGGGGGTGGCCGTTTAAAAGAAGAACTATATAAAGATAATATTGATGTTATCATCACTACTTACGGTACGTTGCGCAGCGATATCAAACACTTTGTAGAGTTGGAATTTGATTATGTGGTACTTGATGAAAGTCAAGCCATCAAAAATCCCAATAGCAAAGTTACCAAAGCAGCCTGCTTATTGCGCTCCAAAAACCGACTTTGCCTTAGCGGTACACCTTTGCAAAACAATACTTTCGATATTTTCGCTCAAATGAATTTTCTAAACCCGGGCATGTTGGGTAGTGTGGAGTTTTTTAAACAAGAATTTGCATTGCCTATCGATAAGTTTGGCGAGAAAGAACAAAAAGACCACCTGCGTAAATTATTATATCCTTTTATCTTACGCCGCACCAAAGAGCAAGTGGCAAAAGATTTGCCCGAAAAACAAGAAATGGTGCTTTTTTGCGAAATGGGCGACGAACAGCGAAAAATTTACGACGCGTTCAGAAACGATTTCCGAGACAAAATTCTCGGCGTTGTAGAAGCGCAAGGCATCCAACGATCGCAACTAACCATTTTGCAAGGGCTAATGAAACTGCGCCAAATTTGTGATAGTCCCTACATCATGAATGAAAGCGAAAAGTATCCCAATGTTTCCGTTAAATTAGAAGAAATAGGAAGAGAAATAACTGAAAATATCAGCAACCACAAAGCACTCATTTTTTCTCAGTTCTTAGGCATGCTCTCCCTGATTAAAACACGCTTGTCCGAGTTAGGCGTATCCTACGAATATTTTGATGGAAGTACTTCGGCGCAAGACCGCGAAAAAGCCATCCAAAATTTTCAAAACAACGATAATTGCCGGGTTTTTCTTATATCGTTAAAAGCCGGAGGGGTGGGTTTAAACCTTACCGCTGCAGACTATGTATATATTGTAGACCCATGGTGGAATCCTGCTGTAGAACAACAAGCTATTGACCGTACACACCGTATTGGACAAACCAAAAACGTTTTTGCCTATCGGATGATTTGTACCGATACGGTAGAAGACAAAATTTTAAAGCTGCAAGAACGCAAGCGTGCACTTGCCCGAGACCTCATTACCGACGATGAAGGCTTTGTAAAATCACTCACCAAAGAAGACGTTGAATACCTCTTTAGTTAATAATCGTATTTTCCTTGGCAATAGGCACACATATATATATACTAACTATTGCCAAGGATTTTTTAATTGTACTAGCCATCTAAATAAGGTTGGAGCAGATTTTAATTGGGCTCACAGTACAGCTCATTCAGTTTTCTTGCTTTTATCTCCTTTTTACTCGCCACACATCATTCTCACTTACCTTTGCCAACCTTTTAAATGCTTAAGCTGTTGTAAAAAACTGCGGCACCTTTTTAGCGAATAAAAAAATCAATATGATGAAGTTGTTTTGGAACACAATGTTTATTTCAAGCGTGTTTTTCTTTGGCTGCACTTCCAATAATGTTACCATCGACGATAATTTACAACAAGTATTTAACCAATACCACGCAAAGGGTACGTTTGCACTCTACGATAATGCAGCGGGAATCTTTACCGTACACAATTTTAACACATATAAAGACAGCAGTTTTGCTCCGGCAGCTACGTTTAATATAATAGCGGCATTAGTGGGCATCGAAACGGGACGAATTATCAATGAAAAAATGCTGATACCCAATCAATCCGCAGCAATAACCGTTCTAGAAGCGTTTCAATCTCAATCAATACAACCCTTTCAAACCATAAATGCCGCTATTGGTAAAGATACAATGCAGCAATGGCTCGATAGTTTGGCCTACGGATCAAAAAAAATCACCACTGCAGTGGATTCTTTTTGGTTTGACCGGTCTTTAACCATAAAGCCCGATGAACAATTGGGTCTTATAAAAAAATTATACTTTTCTCAGTTGCCATTTCAAAAGCGTTCTCAGGACATTGTAAAAAAAATGATGCTTAGGGAAAGTAATGCCGCGTACAAATTAAGTTACATAACAGCGTCTACCGAACACAATCTTCAAAACGAAGAATGGAATATTGGTTTTGTCGAAGAAAACCAGCACGTTTACTTCTTTGTGCTACAAGCAGCTTCAGCCAAGAATACCCCAAATAACTCCTTAGCCTTGCCAATAGTTCAGCAAATATTGAAAAGTTATGGATTTTTTGAGGGGAAAAAATAAGTAAAACTCCTCTGTTATTGAATGGTTTGTATCGGTTCACATTCTTTTTCTCTTTCTTTTTTTTGAGAAAGGTTTGTTTATTAGTTGTGAAGGTTCTATATTTGCACTCCCAAAACGGGGAACAGTTCTTAAGGTTGATGTTAGAGGGGGTAAGA
>JAIXOS010000196.1 GCA_027486695.1 Chitinophagaceae bacterium
GAAAGATATAGACAGTGGCTTTGTTAATAATAGCATATTGCTTCCCGTAAAAAGTAACGATACTGCTAGTGGAATCAACACCTCTATTGGTCTATTTAGTGCCCCAGCTAATGGAGTTGTCAAGTTCAATACAGATGGTACTGTATTGTATACGCCGAAGACTAATTTTTTAGGTAAAGATACCTTTCAATACGTTATCAATACACCCGACGGATTGGTATCACCACCGGTGCAAGCTATCGTAATCATTAAGCCAATAGGTGTAAAAGATATGGATAGTACTACTGTGAATGTACCAATTACAATGGCTATTGAACAAAACGATGGAGCAAGTGCGGTTAATGCACAACCTGTTTTGCTAACTCCTTCATCCAATGGAACAGTAAGCATTTTACCTAATGGTACAGCCTTGTATACTCCCAAAACTAATTTCATAGGGAAAGATAGTTATGTATATCAATTGCAAGCAGCCGATGGTACCATGTCTAGCCCAATTGTTGTGGAGGTATTGGTAAAACCTATTGCTTTGCTCGATGCGGATAGTACAATTGTGAATACGCCCATTACAACTCCTGTAAAGAATAATGATGGTCCTAGTGCTATTAATGGTACGGTATCGGTCGTTTCTCCGCCACTCAAAGGAACGGTAATTGTAAATCCGGATGGCACCATTCAGTACACTCCCACGCCCGATTTTGTAGGCAAGGATGCCTATTTCTACACACTAATTTCACCGGATGGGGTGGCGGCTACTCCGGTAAAAGTAAATATTGCTGTAATGCCGATGGGAAACCCTGATATTGATACAATTGTTATCAATCAACCAATTACCAAAAATGTGGTTGTGAACGATGGCAAAAGTGCTGCAGCTTGTAGTGTAGTTTTGGTAACATTGCCGCAAAATGGCAACGCTACTGTAACGGCAGGGAACCAAATTGTTTTTACACCTGCTACCGATTCGTTGCGGAAAGAAACCTTTCAATATGTGTTGGTAACACTGGATAGTGTTCGTTCGGCACCTATTAGTGTACAAATTTGGATCAAGCCCATAGGTACTAACGATTTGGATAGTACCATAATCAATACCTCTATTGCTACCAAAATAACCGGCAACGACGGTGCAAGTGGGCTTTTGTGTACTTTGTCTGTTTTATCAAATCCAACCAATGGACAAGTGCAAAAAAACAATGATTTAGTCACTTATGTGCCGAATGTCAATTTTTTAGGCAAGGATCTATACACTTATCAATTAATAAGCGCCTACGGATTGGTATCAGCACCAATAACCGTGAATGTGTTTGTAAAACCGATAGGTGTGAACGATGCCGATACCACTTTGGTAAATACGCCCATTAATCAAAAAGTAATTAGTAACGATGGTGCAAGCGGTAGCAGCAATAGTACGCGCATCGTATTGAATACGCTACCATTGAATGGAACTGTGCAAATAAATACCGATAAAACAATTACCTATACCCCTAAACAAAATTTTACGGGTAATGACGAATATTATTACCAACTTGTAACCAACGATGGGGTAGTATCTAATAGCATCAAGGTAACGGTACACATAAAAGCATTTGTAATCAAATTGGCTGATTTAGATATTCAGAAAGAGGTAATTTCTAGCAATGTTGCCACTGTTGGAAAAGATATTACCTTTAAAATTACCGTGACCAACAAAGGCAAAGATTCAGCAACGGGCGTTGTGGTTACCGACGTTTTGTCTACCTTGTTAGATGCTCCCAAAAATATAAGTACCACAATTGGAAGCGCTTTTTTTGATACCAACACCAAATTGTTACAATGGAATGTTGGTAAACTAGCAGTTGACGAGGTGGTAACCTTGGTTTTTAGTACCCGAATTGTTGCAGGTGGTACCATCATTAATACCGCATCGGTATTTGGAAATGAGCAAGATCCGGTTTTTGCCAACAATACGGCTACTATTGATCCGGTTGATACAGAAAGTGATATTTTTATTCCCAATGTTATAACGCCCAATGGCGATGGTAAAAATGATTATTTCGTGGTACTAGGATTAAACAAATATCCGTACTCAGATTTATCTATTTTCAATAGATGGGACAATTTGGTATACCATTCTGCCGATTATGCCAATAATTGGGATGGAAAAGGATTGGCCGCAGGCACTTATTATTATGTATTGAAAATAAAAACCTTGACGGGTGTTCAGGTGAAAAAAGGCTGGATTTCTTTAATTAGATAAAATATTTGTTGATAAACTAAAGCGCATACGGTGTTAAAATATACATACGTTAAACATACTTTACTGCTACTACTTTGCCTTAATTGGCTGTTAGGGAAGCTTTTGGCTCAACAGGACGTACAATTTAGTCAATACGTTTTTAACGGCATTACCGTTAATCCTGCTTATGCCGGCTATAAAGAAGACTGGTATTTTAGCAGTGTTTATCGGCACCAATGGACAACCTTTCCTGGAGCGCCCAAAACCGCATCCGCCTCGGTAGATGGTTTGCTATCAGCTACTCAAAAACAAATGGGGCTAGGTGCGCAGTTAGCTTGGGATAAGTTAGGGCCACAAGAAGCTATCGCATTGTACGGTTCCTATGCCTATCGTATACAACTTGAGGAGGAAGATACCCGTAGGCTTTGTTTAGGTCTATCGCTTGGTATTACCCAATATGGTATAGATGGTAGTGTATTGCAGCCAACCGACAATAACGACCCCAATATTCCTACCGGCAAAATGGTAACGTATAAGCCCGATGCTCGGTTTGGTATTTACTATTACACGCCTACCTATTATGCAGGATTGTCGTTTATGGACTTGTTCGCTATTGGTGGGCAAAGCAATATTTATTTCAATAACAATACCCTTGCCACTTCGTTTCAAAAGCTAATGCATATGTACCTAACGGCAGGCTGCATTTGGAATGTATCGGACGATTGGATATTGAAGCCCTCATTTTTGTTGAAAGAAGATTTTAAAGGCCCTACAAGCGTTGATCTTAATTTATTGGCATTGTTATCAAAGAAATTATGGGTAGGAGGGTCATATCGTACGGCACTTAACTTGTGGAAAAAATCGGCTGTCAACAGTTCACTCGATAAAAAAGGAGCAGCAAGTGCCGTATTACAGTTTTTCGCAACCGAAAAATTGCGTATAGGTTACTCTTACGATATCGTAACTAGTGGCCTATCGGGCTATCAATCGGGCTCTCACGAAATATCAATTGGATTATTAATGTCTAAAAAAGCAGATGCTGTTCGTATTAAAAGCCCACGATATTTTTAATTGATTAAGTGGTATATTATTGGTTTGATGAATGGGTTAAAAAACAAATGCTTTGAGCAAAAACCTTATTGGTTCGGCATTTGTTGTAACTAACAAAATATAATCAACTATTTTTGAAGGTAGATAGTCTTTGTGTTCACATATAGTTAAGATGAGTAAACTAGTAATATTGTTGCGTATAGGTATTCAGAATTCGCTATTTTGGCTAAGCCAATTGACAAAAGTACCTTGCTCAGTACTAAAATGTATATTGATAATCTGTTGTTTTGTTACTACGGTGCAAGCTCAAGAACAGCATTCGTTGGTTAATAAAGCCAATGAATTGTTCATTAAACAAGAGTACGCCTTAGCGGCTAAATTATTTGAAAAAATTGTTGCAAAAGACAAGCTTAATTTGGCTGCCTACCGAAAGTTGGCACGTTGCTATTTGGAAATCAATCAATACGATGCTGCTGAAAAAAACTACGGCTACATTGTAGATTACTTAAATCCCGATCCGTTAGACTTTTTTTATTTGGCCGAAATGCAAAAAAGCCAAGGTAAATATATGGAGGCGAAAAGTATTTACCAACGTTATCAACAAAAAACAGGCATAGATATGTCTGCCAAAATGGACGGTTGCGATAGTGCATTGGTATGGTTAGAACAGCCGGCAAAGTATGCAATACAAAATGTACAAATACTCAATAGCAGCGCTGCCGATTGGGGGGCAACAATATCAAGCAACGACGGTCATATTGCTTTTGTATCTGATAGTTTGCGTAAGGAGCTGAAAAGTGGGTTTTCCTTTTTTAAAGAAAGTCGCACCTACGGCCGTACCGCAAATGAATACCAAAAAATTTATCGGGCAGATAGTTTAATCAGTGGCGGCATACGCATCAGTGATTTTTCAACTAAAATAAATGGGGCGCATTTCCATACAGGTCCTATTGTATTCAATAACAGTTTCGATACGGCATATTATACCGTTACTTATACCGGCGACAATGCATTAAAAACCGAAGCGGCGGAAAGTAAACTATTAACAAAAACATTAAAAACGCGCACTTTAGAACTCTATATTACCACCAAAAACTTCACGGACGGTTGGCAAAAAGGCATTCCCTTTGTATACAACAAGCCCAATGCTTATTCTATTGGACATGTAGCGTTGAGCAATAATGGCCAAATTCTTTATTTCACTAGTGATATGCCGGGGGGAATTGGGGGCTTGGATATTTGGTATTGCGAAAAAAAATCTGATGGACAATGGGGTATACCCACCAATTGCGGATTCCTCATTAATACATCTGCCGATGAAGCCTTCCCTACTATCGCAAAAGATGGCAATTTATACTTTGCTTCCAAAGGCTTGGTAGGTATGGGTGGCTACGATATATATATTGCTACCGGCGATAGGAATCAATGGACAATACCGCAAAACCTTGGTTCGCCCATCAATTCTCCTGCCGACGATTTTTATATGACTTTTACCAATGCGTACAGTGGCTTTTTTGCATCTAACAGAAAAGGAGGTAAGGGTAACGACGATATTTATGCTTTTAAATCTTTATTGCATACACCGATGTACGCCGGTAAAATGATTTTAGAAACAACGGTTCAAGAAAAAATTGCTCGAACCCCCATAGCAAAAGCTCAAGTAACCTTACAATGCGATAAAGACTTACTTGCACGCGATTCAACCTCAATATTGGGTAAAGCCTATTCTGCCGTAGCAGATAGAATTCCTTGTACTGTAACAGTAGCTAAAGAAGGCTACCAAACCTACCAAGAAGTACTTAAAATACCGGTAGGAACAAAATTAGATACCGTTAAGCTATTGGTATTATTGGGTAAGCAGCCACTTGAACGAACCGTACCTAAAGTAATTCCACTAAACGAAGTAAATCATACAACCGATATTCAAGTGGGTGATAAAATTGTGCTTCGCAACATACATTACGATTTTGACAAAGCCAATATTCGCCCCGATGCTGCGCGTATTTTAGATACTTTGTTGGTGTTGCTGCGCAAATATCCTACTATGGAAATAGAATTGTCTTCCCACACCGATGCACGGGGTACAGATATTTACAACCTAGATTTATCCGATAGAAGGGCAAAAGCCGCTGTGGAGTATCTTACTAAAAGAGGTATCGGATACCAGCGAATGGTAGCAAGAGGTTACGGAGAGTTGCTGCCGGTAAACGGTTGCATTAATGATGTTCCTTGTTCTGAAGCGGAACATCAAGACAACCGACGTACAGAAGTGAAAATAACGAAAATGTAATTTTTTATCAATATGTAAATGTTACATTGTTAATCACTTGTCATAGCCAACACTACACTTTCCCCGATTTGAAAAACGATAGAATTTTTTTCACACTGCTAGCGTCCCTGTAAATATTACTATGGCCTTGCCCTTTGGTAATAAAAAATTCAATATGCGACAAGTGGGCATCTATCACCGGCTGCACATCTTCAAATGGGCAAATTGGGTCTTCCAAATCGTGCAACCATAATGTAGGAATGGTAAAGTTTTTAACAGCCCTACTAACCGAAAACCAAGCAATTGGTTGTTGGGAAATTTGTACAATCAACCGCTCAATAGCCTGATGCGTTTTGGGCTTTACCGACATCATTTGTACGAAGTGATTCAGCGCACGCGTACTTTCGGTAGCAGGAGCTATCAGCACTAATTTTTGTAAATGGGGTAATGCCTCGGCAGCTAACGATGCCGCTAGTGCTCCAAGAGAATGGGCCATGATGCCGTGCAGTTGGCCAAATAAATTATTCACCGCAATAATGGCATTTTTATATGCCAAAGAATGAACGTATTTTCCTTCACTAATGCCATGCGCCGGAGCGTCAAATGCTACCACATCAAAGCCGGCTTTTTGTAGGAGAATGATGTACTTTTCAAATTTATAGCTGCTACTATTGAGCCCGTGTGCTATCAAAATGGTTTGATGATTGCTTTTTGCTGCTTTCCAATGCCAACCGTATAAGGTGAGTCCGTCGCTTTTGAACGAAAAATTGGAAGCATGGGCAAAACTTGCCGGTTGTGGTAAACGTACTTTAGAATAGGGTTTACAAAATAATTGAAAGGCTATTTTGGCAGCTCGGCGTTTTGATACAATAGATAAGGTATTAATTTTTGTTTTATAATAGCCAATTGCCATTCTTTGTGCTAATTTCATCTCGCCTTAAGTATAATTTATTCAAAGATATGGACGTCGTAATTATTGGAACAGGTAATGTTGCTTGGTTTATGGCTAAGTGGCTGCATTATCACAAACATCAGGTATTGCAAGTGGCAGGCAGAAACTTGCCCGAAGCGCAAGCATTAGCCAATCTTGTACAAGCCGATGCTACAAGCAATTTTTCAAATTTATCGCAAGCTGATGTGTACATTTTGGCAATAGCCGATACTTATATAGCCGAAGTAGCCAATCAAATAAAGTTATCAAGTGGGTTATTACTACACACTGCCGGTTCAGTAAGTATCGATGTTCTAGTACAATCTTGTGCAGCTTGTGGTGTAATGTGGCCAATGCAAAGCATTCACAAAAATACCCCGCTTACAACGGCAGTTCCGCTAATGATTGAGGCCAACAATCCAATAGCTATGTTCACCTTGCGCGCTTTAGCCAATAGTTTGAGCCAACAAGTGCAAGAGACCAATCAATTACAGCGACAACAATTGCATGTGGCGGCCGTTATGGCAAATAATTTTGTGAACTTTTGGTATGTTTTGGCAAACGATTTCTGCAAAAAACAACAACTCAATTTTCAATTACTCCTGCCCCTCATTCAACAATCGGCCATGCGTTTAAACGAACAATTGCCGCACGTTACACAAACAGGGCCTGCTA
>JAIXOS010000086.1 GCA_027486695.1 Chitinophagaceae bacterium
TATGCATGGGTGGTTTTAAAAGGTAATGGTAAACGTTGTGCCCTCATTAGGCATACTTGCAACAGTTATGTTGGCACCTAATGCTTCTACTTGATTTTTGGTGATAAACAATCCCATACCCTTAGCATCGGCATTTTTATGAAAGGTTTTGTATAGCCCAAAAATTTTATCCTTGTACTTATGTAAGTCAATGCCCAAGCCATTATCTGTTATTTGCAAACAATTGGTTCGGTAACGAATGGTAATGCAAGGTGGTACATTGGGTTGCATATATTTAATGCCGTTAGATACAAGATTCCAAACAATACTTTCAAAATATGCGCTATTGGTATATAAAGTAGCGTTTGGGGGTATATCTATATGCACTTGCCCGTTTACCTGTTCCATTTCATTACTAAAGTGTGACAGTATCCGTCCAATATGTTCCGCTACCAGGATGCTTGTTTTTTCTATGTCGGTGGTTTGAATACTAACTGTTTGGTGTAAATCGGTAATAGTGTCTATTAGCATTTTTGCCGATTCTGCCAATAAGTTCACATACGTTTCATGGTCTTCGGGGTTTTCTTTTTGTTGTATCATTGAGGTAAGGCTCAGTATATTGCCTGCGTGCGACCTTAAATTGTGCGATATGATGTAAGCAAAATTTTTCAGGCGGTTATTGTAAGTTTTTAAAGCAACATTGGATTGAGAAAGTCGAATAAGGTTGTTTTTGTACTTAGTAATGTTAGATACTTGTACCAAATAGCCAATTTTTTTGCGCGTGTTAGAGTGCAGAATAGGAAATAGCTTCCATTGTAGCCACATAACTTCTTGATTGGGAAGTGTTATTTTTTGTTGATAGTCAATTGTTTTTTTAGTTTGTAAAACATGTACCAGCTTGTTGGTATTGCTAAAGCCCAATGCTTTTGCATATTCTACAAAAGGTTTGTGCTGTAGTGCTATTGGTAATTGTAAGGAGGTAAATAATTTTTTTAATGCCTCGTTAGGGTGTAAGATGTTTAAATTTTCGGAAAGCAAGCAATAGCCGTTTTCGGTATGTTCTATCACAGCCAATAAATGGCTTTTGTGCGTATTGGTTTCTTTTATTGTATGATTTAGCTTTTGTAATAACGTATTAAAAGATAACAATAAAGATTCGCTCTCGGCAGTTGTAGGCTGTAACTCGTGCGGTTGAATAGGCTTTACATTGCCGGTTTCTAAAAATGCTTCAATAATACTTTTGATGTATTCGTTGAGGTAAATGATATCTTGTGCAATTTGTTTAACACCCAAAAAAGCAAATAGTAACAACAATAACACCAATACAATTCCTACCGCTAAGTATTGGTTTTTATACCTGTTTATTTGGTCTGTACTTTCTGTATGTGCTACGGTATCCAACTTTTCTAAATGAAGCTGTACCAACATAATGCTTTGTACGGTTTGCTGATACTTGCCCGATACCTGATAATTGCCAATTTGATTAACAATAGATGCCAAAGAATCAAATTGGTAGTGGTACTGGCTAAGCAGCTTTTTTTGTGGAACAGTTAGGCTATTGTTGTGTTCAAATGCCGATGCCAAACTATCAAATTGGCGAATATATTGCTGTTCGTTTCTTAATAAAAAGTCCTTCTCAATTCTTCTCAATTGCAACAGTTGGGGTTGCATAGTGGCATCTAAATGTTCTAATGCATGTACAGAGGCACGCATATTGCCTTCTGCCCCGTAATTTTTAAAACCCCTTGTAAAGTAAAGGCGTTTTAGTTTGGCTACATCTGTATTAAGTTGGTTTAAGTAATGAATTAAAATAGTTAAACTATCGGCCGTGCCTAACAACGACAAATTGTTGGCTTCTTGCTGCAAAGTAGAAACCATACTATCGGCATTTTGGAGCAATTGTAAAAATTGGTCAATGTCCAACTGCTGACAGTGTTGTAAAAAAAGGGTGTCTTGATAACCGTGCAACATAAAACGTTGCATACCCAGCGTTTGTAATAAGTATTGGTGGTGAAATTGGTTAATGTTGGCTTCCAATTTTTCAACCTATTTGAGGTTGTTAATCAAGGAAAAAAAACCAATAAATGTGGAGGAAAACAAGAGAATGCAACCCAAAAAAATCAATAACATTTTGGTGTAAATTGATTGTTTTTTTATTGTCATATAGCCATTTTGATAGTGCGAATATACAAATCTGTAAAGGTGGTGCTTCAATAAAGAATTGTTATCAATAAAATTGTCAATTTGTTTATTTTTTAATGGTATTTGGGTTGAATTTGATGAACAAAAAGTAAGTGAAAAAAGGAGTGTTCTACGTTGCCGCTATGGTGTATAACAATCCAATATTCATTCAGCATCCACTACCTTCCCGAAAGTTCCCAACTTTCGGGAAGGTGAAATAGTATTTAGCACCACTACTATTAGCACCATTTTTTTTGGTGCTAATAGTAGTGGTGCTAGTACTTGTTTTGGGAGCATGAAAATTGCAAATAGCGCTTTAGCTTTAAAACCTTTTACTAAAAACATTGCAAAAACCATACAACAACTATTTGTGTGCATTGCTTGTGTGGTAGCTTTGAACCACACAGGGGTGTCATACATAACAATAACGGGACTATAAACGGGTTCTTATTTTCCTTTTTTATGCAAAATGTACAATAAGGTTATTTTCATTGTGGCTTTGTTGTGTACTTTTGATAAAAAGAACCATATGCAAGGCAGGCCATCAAGAAGCGGATATTACGAAACCTTTGGTGAACACACACATTTTATACCCAATCCTTTGCCGCCAATACCGGCTTTGGTATTAGATAAAGCATTGGTGGAACTTTATGGTGAAGCAATGGAGAGCTTGGGCAAGTTTGCAGAAGCCCAAAATCGTATTCCCAATAAGCGGCAATTTTTAGATGTATACATTGCAAAAGAGGCTATATTTTCTAGTCAAATTGAAAACATCAACACCACACTTACGCAGGTACTTGAATACCGTTCAAAGCAGAAAACAGAAAACAAAGAGGTACA
>JAIXOS010000164.1 GCA_027486695.1 Chitinophagaceae bacterium
ATGTCGGCTGTGGGGTAACCGCTTCACTCCCTAACGCAATATACCTTCGTAGGTAATTGACTCGTCTTCCGTATCAATACATATATTTATCAATAGGAACGCCTTTGAGTTTGGTACTCAAAGGCGTTCCTATTTTACCTATAAACAAGTTCGATGCTGCATAGCGTCTATTTCTGCATGGCATTGACAGTAAATATGGTTTAATTCAATCTAACATTGATTTTTTTGAAATGGTTTTAGTTTTAGCTCATCAAAATTCCGGCTATACTTGCCGATAGATAAGAAGCTAATGTGCCACAAAGCAATGCTTTTAAACCCAATTTTGCTAAATCGGCACGTCTTGATGGTGCTAGTTCGCCAATTCCTCCAATTTGCATACCCACGCTACTAAAGTTGGCAAATCCACATATGGCAACGCTCACTATTAAAATACCTTTTTCTGTTAATACAGGAATCGATTTTGTTGTTAAGTTATTAAACGCTACAAACTCATTAATCGTTATTTTTTGACCTAATAATGTGGCTACATTAGCAACATCGCTGTTTGGTACACCCATACACCAAGCAATAGGATAAAATAGTTTGCCAAAAATCCAGTTCAAACTCAAGTTTAAATCGGCGCTAAAAACATGTCCGGCTTTTAGCAACATCCAATCTATCATAGCAATCAACGCTATAAAACCAATCAGCATGGCAATCACATTAATGGCAATTTTCATGCCGTCGCCAGCACCATGCGATATTGCATCTATAATATTGCTGTACGGGCTTTTTACCTCAAGTTTTACATCGCCCATTGTTTGACTTTCTTCTGTTTCGGGAAACACTATTTTCGAAATAACCAATGCTCCAGGGGCTGCCATTAAACTTGCGGTGAGTAAATATTCGGCTTTAGCACCCATATTGGCATAAACAATTAAAATACCTCCAGCTATACAAGCTAAACTACCGCTCATGCTCGCTAGCAATTCACTTTTGGTCATTGTGGGTAAGTAGGGCCGTATCATTACTTGCGCTTCAACCTGACCTACAAATGCGCTTGCTACGTTGCTCAGTGCTTCAGCTCCACTAACCCGCATAATAAAATTCATGGCTTTGGCTATGATAGCTACTATAAATTGCATTACACCAAAGTGATACAATATTGCAACCAATACACATACTAAAATGATGGTAGCCGTTACGCTGAAGGCAAATACAAATCCTGCCTCTCTAAAATCTTTCATTCCCCCCATACTATTGGTAACCAAACCACCATATACAAAGGCAACACCCTCACGCGAAAATTCTTCAATTTTTTTCATGCATTTTCCTAATGTTTGAAAAAAATGTGTAATAGGCGGTACTTTCAAAAGCAATACAGCAATTACGGCTTGCAGCGCAATGCCACTAAACACTAACCGATAATTGATTTTCTTTTTATTGTTTGAAAACAAAAAAGCTATACCAAGAATGACCAAAATACCTAGAATGCCTTGAAATCTACTCATAAGGGTTGTTTTTATTTGATTCTGCAAAAAATGAAGATAATATAAAAAAATCAATAAAAAAAGCGGTAAAAAGTGTACAATATAATCGTTTTTGCAGAAAAGTTGGGGTAATTATATCAATTATTATTTTTTAGACTGTAAATACATTTTCCTGACAGCATTTCATTTTTTACATTTACCTATATTTTTTACACGATGAAAGCACTCTTTGGGGCATTATTTTGTTTTTTTATTGCTAGTAAACTTTCTGCACAAATTCAAATAACAGGTCAAGTAACCAATTATAAAGGAAAAGCCATAGTTGGAGCAAGCGTGGTTGTAAAAGATTCTTATGACGGCGGTATTACCGACTCGGTGGGTAAATTTACCTTCAAAACCTTTGAAAAGGGAATGCAAACCATTACCATAAAAGCAATAGGCTATTTAATAAATGAACAATCGGTTGCAATCAAGCAAACGGCTTGCACGCTTTACGTAAAATTGAAAGAGGAAGTTACAGAACTTAGCGCAGTTACAGTTACAGCGGGTAGCTTTGAGGCTAGTGATAAAAAGCGAGCTACAGTGGTACTCAATTCAATAGACATTGTAACAACAGCAAATGCAAATGCTGATATTACAGGTGCTGTAAAAACACTACCCGGAGCACAACAAATTGGAGAACAAGAAGGATTGTTTGTGCGTGGAGGCACTGCCGCAGAAACTAGGGTGTTTATTGACGGAACAACAGTAAATAATTTCTTTTTCACTAGTGTGCCGGACATAGCACAACGAGGAAGATTTTCTCCTTTTTTATTTAAAGGAACGGTGTTTAGCAGTGGTGGATATAGTGCACTGTATGGTCAAGCACTTAGCGGGGCTTTGATTTTAGAAAGTATTGATTTGCCAGAAAGGAGCGAGGCTAGTTTTGGTATATCGTCAGTAGGGGTAAATATTGGTTTACAGGAATTGGGGAAAAAAAAGCGTAGTAGCTGGGGAATACAGTACAACCATACCAACTTGCAGTTGTATTTTATGGCAGTCAAACAGAAACCGGATTATTATAAAGTACCTGCTTTTCACAATGTAGAAGCTAATGCAAGATTTAAAACAAGGAGTGGAGGTATGGTTAAGTTTTACATGTATGCAAATAGTAATCAGTTAGGGCTTCGAAATCCGGATATCGATAGTAACGTGCTAAAAAATGCCTTTGATTTAACAAATTTAAATTGGTACAGTAATGTAAGCTGGAAAGAGAATTTATCCAATAACTGGAAATTTAATGCCGGAATGAGCTTTAGTACCAATAGCGATAAAATACAAAATGAATTACAGGATAAAAACAATCAACAAATTTTACTTTTAGAAAATTCACTTCCCTATATAAATAAAATTTTTCGGGTGTCTGTAGGAGCGAAACTAGCACAGTTGAAACTTGTTTTCGAAAAAAAATTAGGTGGCATCAATGTTATTAGATTTGGTGCTGAAAATTGGTACAGTAACGACAAAACGATTTTTAATAACCGGCTGGTTGTAGATGCCAAGTCCTATGTACAGGATTGGTATAAAGCAATGTTTGCTGAGTCGGATATTCATATAAACAACAATATTGCATTAAAAATAGGTGGAAGAATGGAACATAGTAGCTATTTGAATAAATTGAATGCTGTACCTAGACTTTCAATTGCATATAAATTGGCTAAATCTATACAGGTATCTGCTGCATATGGTATTTTTCACCAAAAACCTAGCAATGCTTTTTTAGCCAATGTGCCTAATTTGACCAATAGTAAAGCCACACATTATATTGCCAATATTCAAAAAAGTACACTTAATCAAACGTTTAGAACCGAACTTTTTTATAAAAGTTATCAAAATTTGATTAAAACGTTTCCCGATACCAATAATAATGGTCATGGTTTTGCAACTGGTGTAGAGGTTTTTTGGCGCGATAAAAAATCATTTAAAGCTTTTGATTATTGGATTAGCTACAGTTACTTACATACAAAGCGCAACCATCTTAATTTTCCGGAATTATTGCAACCCTCATTCGGGGCTACGCATACCTTAAATTTAGTAACAAAAAAGTTTGTAATGCCTTGGAAAACAGGTTTTAATGCTACCTACACATTTGCTAGCGGAAGACCCTATTATCATTTGATTAATACAGATAGCAAAATCATTATTGCCGATAAGGGCACAACTATCCCTTATCACAACATAAGTTTTAGTATCAATTATTTGCCTAATTTAGGAAAAAAAATGCCCAAATTTTTTCCAATTATCGTTGCAAGCATAACAAATGCATTTAATTTCAAGCAAGAGTTTGGATTCAATTATAGCTTCAATGGATCTACGAAAAAAGCAATTTCGCCACCTGCACCACAATTCTTTTTTCTTGGTTGTTTTCTGAGCATAGGTGTAGATAGAACTCAAGATATTATAAATAATAATTTGTAAATTTTTAAATAAACTAAATATGAAGAAGTGTATTTTGTTATGTATCCTTACAGCTGTATTCGCTGTATCTGTAACAGCACAAAGCAAGTTTGAAACTGCAATGGCCAAAGGTTTGAAACAAATGACTGAGGCAAAAACTCAATTGGAAAAAGCGGAAACGGCCTCTTTTTTTGAAAGGATAGCAGATGCCGAAAAAAATCAATGGTTGCCCTATTATTATGCCGCCTTATTGAATTACCAAAATGCAATGTTCGATAATTCTGCCGACAAAGATAAAGTGGCTGAAAAATGTAAAGAGATGATTGAAAAAGGTTTAGCAATTGATAAGAATGCTGATTTGTATTGTTTACAACAACAAGTAGCTATTTTGCAAATGCTTGTTGACCCAATGTCACGCTGGCAAACATATGGACCAATTGCAGCCAATGCTCTGACGAATGCCAAAAAAGCAGATGCTAACAATCCGCGTATTTATTATTTGGAGGGAATGACCGTAATGAATACACCTGAAAATTTTGGAGGAGGGAAAGTAGCAGCAAAGCCACTGTTTGAAAAAGCTGTTGCGCTTTTCGAATCTTACCATCCTGCAACGCCTATGCATCCCAATTGGGGCAAAGACCTTGCAGAAAAAATGTTGGCAACATGTAAATAAATGCAAAAATTAAGAGGCTCATTTTATACGCAAAAGGTCTTCCTGAAAAATCAAGAAGACCTTTTGCTACTTACTAATCCGAAAAAAAATTATATGTGTGCTTGAATTTTTTTGTCGAGCACGCTTTTGGGAACTGCACCAATTTGTTTGTCAACTACCACGCCATTTTTGATAAATAAAATGGCAGGAATAGACGTAATACCAAATTTAATGCTCACATCTGGATTAACATCCACGTTTACTTTTCCAATTTTCACCTTACCGGTATATTCTTTACTAAGTTCTTCAATTACTGGTCCAATAGCACGACAAGGTCCGCACCATTCAGCCCAAAAATCAACTACGCTTAATTGCTCACTTTTTAAAACTTCTGTTTCAAAATTGGCATCTGTAAATTCTAAAGCCATTTTTTCTATTTTATTGATAAATTAATTGTGTTTACTACAGCTTGACAAATATACATCCAAAGTATAGATTCTGCTGATTTGACTTTTCCACGCATGTGATTATGACGCTCCGACATTTTTTGCTGACAAAATTGCTGTAAAGGTCTTTACTTGTAAATAGGTAAATTGGTTTCTTTTTTACTTATAATTTATATTATGTTAAATAAGGCATTCCGAATAAAGGGAAACTATCGTTGTTCCCCTTTATTAAGTTGTATCAATTAAAATTTGCCGTGTAGCTCATCGTAGAATTTATACTTGGCTTCAAATGCATCGTATGCTTTTGGATCCTTACCTCTTGCTTTATCACGCTTGTAAGCATAAAGATTTGATAAAAAGTCTACCGATCTGCCAAGGCAGTTTTTTTCTTGATGCGACTTGTCTTTTTTATCTTTCAAAATTTTAAAGGCGTTTTCAAGATAAGTTAATGACACTTGTACATATTCACTTGTTGGAGCTTCTAAATCGGCGTTGCTTTTTTTCAATTCATCATTGGCAGTTTTAAAAGCGGCGTCGCTTGCAGCCTTTTTCTTGGGATCTTTTTCAACAACTCGGTTGGCGTTGAGTGCTTGTAGCTTCCGGGTGTTTTCCCTGCGTTTTTCATCTAACTCAATAAATTGGTTGTACGAAAGCACTCCCACATTGTAAGCCGCTAAACCATCTTCGGGTTTTTTATCCGAAGCTTTTTTAAAAGCTTGAATGGCTTTACTTTTATAAAAGTCTAGTTTGGTACTATCAAAATTTGGTTCTTTGGAAGCGTTAGCAAACGCTTCTCCATAATAAGCATATTGCAAAGAGGACAAATTTCCTGAAGCATCATCCGATTCGTACTTGGCTGTTTTTTCTTGTAAGCTAAGCGCTTTACTGAAAAACTCTAGTTCATATACTTCCCAATTTTCATTAGGGTACATTTCTTTTGAAAAGGCTAAATACTTTTTAAAATTTGCTTCATTCTTATTGTCTACCGCATTTAACAACAAGTATCTGTACAAACCAATGTAATCTTTTCCTCCCACTTTTGCTTCAACCAACCTTGCATAATATTTAACGGCTTCATTGGTTTTTTTTGCATTTTCATAGGCTACACCTGCATATAAGATACTGATTGTATCAAATGCCAATTTGGTATCGGAGCTCCATTTGTACTTTACAATTTTATCAATATAGTCAACCGCTTTGCTAAAATAGTAACCCGCAGAATCGTATTTTTTATTATTATAAGCATTTACTGCCGTGGCATTAAAGGTACTGTACATTTCAAATATAGGTGTTGAACCATTGTTTTCCTTCAAAAGAGTCATATCTTTTTCCATAGATATGTATTTTTCAAAGGCGGCGTCTGAAATACCAGCGGCTTGAGCAATATCTATTTTTCCATTGGGTGTTTTGACCAATGAGCCATAGATTTTATATTGTAAAAACCATGTTTCTGCCTTGGTTTGCAGTTTTGGATCTTTAACAACCTTGTCAATTTCTATTTTCGCATCATCCATTTTGCCTAAAATAACCAAAGCATTAACGGTTTTTAAACTTTGGGCATTAGTCATTTGTGCAGTGGCAGTACTTACTGCCAAAAGCATTAAAAGTTTTTTCATAACAAACTCTTTTAAATTATTGAATATCAGTTTCTTCGTTTGAGTTTTCTGGTTTACTATCTTGCTCGTTTAAAGGTGTTTCTGCATCTGTATTGGTGTCGGTTTCGGCTGGTATTTGATTTTCATCGGTTGGAAGTATTTCTTCTTCCTCCTCTTCTATTTTAGAAATTGCAGCAATGGCATCGTTGGCATCTAAGCGAATTAACGTAACACCTTGGGTTGCCCTTCCTGCCGCTTTGATAGTAGCAATTGAAGTGCGTAAGGTTATGCCCGATTTACAGGTAATAATTAAATCTTCCTTTTCGGTAACGTCCATAATAGCCACTAAACGACCGGTTTTTTCGGTAATATTCAGTGTTTTTACCCCTTTGCCGCCTCTGTTGGTTATTCTATAAACGTCTTCACCGTCGGCATCTATTAATGGAGTACGTTTGCCAAAACCTTTTTCGCTAACAACCAATATTGTTTTTGTTTTGTCATCTCTGCTTATGCAAACCATTCCCACCACTTCATCGGTATTATCATCTACTTCAATACCGGTAACACCTATGGCACCACGGCCTGTTGGGCGTACCTTTTCTTCAGGGAATCGGATAGCTCTACCGCTTCTTACCGCCATCATTATTTCGCTGTTGCCATCTGTCATTTTAGCTACAAGCAACTCATCTCCTTCATTGATGGTTATTGCATTTACGCCATTTGCTCTTGGACGACTAAAATCTTCCAAACTCGTTTTTTTGATGATGCCTTTTTTGGTACACAAAACGATGTAGTGGTTTTGCACAAAATCTTTATCGGCTAAATTTTTCACATCAATGATTGCTCTAACTTTATCGTCGGGAGGCAATTGCATTAAATTTTGAATGGCTCTTCCTTTGGCTTGTTTTTCTCCTTCCGGTATTTCGTACACCTTGAGCCAATAACAGCGTCCTTTTTCGGTGAAAAACAGCATGGTATGGTGTGTAGAAGCTACAAATAAATGCTCCACGTAATCTTCTTCTCGTGTTTTACTTCCTATTGCACCGCGCCCACCACGCTTTTGCTGCCGATAATCTGCTGCGGTAGTGCGTTTAATATAGCCTAAGTGCGAAATAGTGATGACTACGTCTTCCTCTTTAATGAAGTCGAGCATATTCATTTCATTGGCCAAATATTGAATTTCGCTTTTTCTGGCGTCGCCAAATTTGTCTTTAATTTCCTGTAACTCGGTTTTGATTAACTCGTAGCGCAAATCTTCATTGGCCAAGAGGCTTTTTAATCGAGCAATTGTAGCCATCAACTCGTTGAATTCTTCTATAATTTTTTCTCTTTCAAGGCCGGTTAAGCGCTGAAGGCGAAGTTCTAGAATTGATTTTGCTTGAATTTCGCTAAGTCCGGTTTGGGGTTGGTATTGAAGCAAAACTTCTTCGGTTAATAATTCTGCCGGTAAGTTCCAATTGGCAGCTACCGATTCTACTATCAAATTTTGTTTGGCTTCGTCAGGAGTTTTGCTACTTCTAATGATTTCAATAGCACGGTCAAGATGGTCTTTGTCTTGTATGGTCTTTAAAAACCCTTCTAAAATATGCGCTCGATCTTCTGCTTTCTTTAGTTCAAATTTGGTGCGGCGAATGACAACTTCCATTCTAAACTCAATAAATTCTACGATTAGATCTCTGAGATTTAGAATTTTTGGGCGGCCTTTACTTAGTGCTACATTGTTGATGCCAAAGCTAGTTTGGAGTTCAGTGAATTTGTATAATTGATTGATAATCACGTTAGCAACGGCATCACGTTTAATATCTACTACAATACGTGTGCCTTCGCGGCTATTGCTCTCATTGTTTACGTGCGCAATTCCTTCGATCGTTTTGTCGTTTACCAATTGCCCTATCTTGTTGGTAAGCGTATCTAGACCTACTTGGTAAGGAACTTCTGTTATCACAATTTGTTCGCGTCCGCTAGGTTTGATATCGATGCGACATTTTCCACGTACTACTACCCTTCCGCGACCGGTTAATAATGCTTGTCGAACTTCATCCATACCATAAATGACACCACCTGTAGGGAAATCAGGTGCAGGAATATGATCAATTAATTCTTCGCAAGTAATGTCTTTATTATCAATATAAGCAACACAGCCATTTACTACTTCGCTTAAATTGTGCGGCATCATATTCGTGGCCATCCCCACCGCAATACCCGAAGCTCCATTCACCAACAATTGTGGAATCTTGCTTGGCAAAACACTTGGTTCTTGTAAGCTATCGTCAAAGTTGAGTTGATAATCAACGGTATCTTTTTCCAAATCTTCTAACATAGCTTCGGCAAAGCGATGTAGCCTTACCTCTGTGTAACGCATTGCAGCGGGCGGATCGCCATCTTGGTTACCAAAGTTACCCTGACCGTCAACCATTTTGTAACGCATGGTCCAATCTTGTGCCATACGAACCAAAGTGTCATAAATTGAGGAGTCGCCATGTGGGTGAAATTTACCCATTACCTCTCCTACAATACGAGCAGATTTTTTATAGGGCTTATTGCTGTTGTTGCCCAATTCGTGCATTCCATAAAGCACCCTGCGATGTACGGGTTTAAATCCATCTCTCACATCTGGTAATGCCCTGCCTACAATAACGCTCATCGAGTAGTCGATGTAGGCGGTTTTCATTTGCTCTTCAATATTTACTTGTATAATTCGGTCGTTATCGGAAGTTTGTTCCGGTTGTAAATGCTGATTTTCTTCCATGAAACTTAATTCGCTTAGTTGTGGGGTTAAATTCTAAAACAATCGCCCTTGTCTGAGGGATGGCGAAGATAGCTTTTTTGGCAGCTATAACAGCGTATTTACGACGGTTTTTTTGTGCATTTATCCACATTTAATAGGGTGTATTATCACCTAAATTGTGAGTGCCTGAATTGCAAGTGCAGCCTTATTTTTTTAATTAATGAATTGCAAAGAAAATAAAAAGATTGATACTGCGGTTGTGGCATAGGTAGCACAAAAAGAGTCAATCAATTAAAAATGCAAATAAAAAATATTTCAATTGAAATTCAATATTTTTAGCGGGTTATTCAACATTTTGTATGATTAAATTTTAGATGATCTATAAAATACAAAAAGCCAACCTTATTAGGTGGCTTCGTTGCAATAATCAGTTGTCCATTGGTTATTAAAAATCTTCTTCTGCATCGGCATGTGCAATATCTTCTCCTTCTGTTCCAAAACCATCAAGTGCGGCTGCGTCAGAGAGATCGTATTTTTCTTCTATGTCTGCAAATTTTTCACCTAAAAGACTTTTCGTGCCGTATTGTTGTGGGCCAATTCCTTCTTTTCGTGTAACAAAAGGATATACCACTTTGGGATTCTCTTCTTTGCTAACGTTGATTAGCACCACTAAAAATGACCAATTTTTAGTAAAATCGTATTGGTAGATGAATTTTTGATTGGTATCGAATATTTCGCTGCCAATTATGGTTTCAGACATTAATAATGGAGGTGCCTGATAGGGTTTGTCATATACCTCCCAGCTAATTTCTCGTCCTTTTACCCACGCATCGTTGCTCCTAAAAAAAGTAGCCTGGTGCTTGGTGTCAAATTCATAAGCTTTTAAGATTGCCATATGTAAATCGGCAAAAGTTTGTTTGTGTTTGATGGCAATATCCCGATACACTGAATCATCTTCTTCCAAGTATACCCTAAATTTTAAAATGGCCATTTTAATGTAGAATTTTAATGATAGAAAAGCAACAATCAGCCAATCGTTGCTTTATTTTGTTTGCAATGTACAATTTTATACCACTTGTAAATGGAGTTCTTTGCCCTTTTGCAACATGAATGCAAAAGCGGCATCGTAGTTGTTCTCAACGTGGCCGTCTAAAATAGCATTTCTGATGGCATCTTTGATAATTCCTACCTCTTTACTTGGTGTTAAGCCAAACGTGGTCATAATTAATTCGCCGGTTATAGGAGGCTGCCAATTTCGAATGTTATCTTGTTCTTCTACCAATTTCATTCGGTGTTGAACCAATTCAAAATTTTGTAAGTAACGTTTAACTTTGAGTTTGTTTTTACTCGTAATGTCGGCATTACACAACAGCATCAGCGCTTCTACATCTTCACCTGCATCAAACAGCAACCTCCTAATGGCACTGTCCGTAATATTATCTTTGGTCAGGCTAATGGGTCTAAGGTGTAATTCAACTAATTTTTGAACAAAGCGCATTTTTTCATTTTGGGGCAATTTTAGTCGAGCAAATATTTTGGGCACCATTCTTGCACCAACCACTTCATGTCCATGAAAGGTAAAGCCATGGCCTTGTTCAAAACGTTTGGTGGGCGGTTTGCCAATGTCGTGAAGTATTGCGGCCCATCTCAACCACAAATCATCGGTTTTTTCACATATATTATCAAGTACTTGTAAAGTGTGGTAAAAATTATCTTTGTGCCCCATTCCGTCTACATATTCCGCACCATGTAACGCCATCATTTGCGGAAAAATGATTTGCAATAAACCACTTTTGTTCAATAAATCAAATCCAATACTTGGTTTAGGGCTCAGTATTATTTTATTTAGCTCGTCAGTAATTCGTTCTTGCGATACAATGCTTAAGCGTTCTACATTGTCAACTATTGCTTGGAAGGTGATTCCCGAAATAGAAAAGCCTAGTTGCGATGCAAAGCGAATGGCACGCATCATACGTAAAGGGTCGTCGCTAAAGGTTTGCAGTGGCTCTAAAGGGGTTTGAATGAGGCGTTTGGTAATGTCTTTTTGTCCGTCAAAGGGATCTATTAATGTGCCATAATTGTCTTGATTTAAACTGATTGCTAAAGCATTAATGGTAAAGTCGCGTCGGTTTTGATCGTCTTCTAGCGTTCCGGATTCTACCATTGGCTTTCGACTATCGGCGCGATAGCTCTCCTTTCTAGCACCCACAAATTCAATTTCAAAGTCATCAATTTTTATTTGAGCCGTACCAAAATTTTTAAAATAAGCAACATGGGGTTTAGGCTTAAAGCGTTCGGCTACAGCATGTGCCAAGGCTATTCCATCGCCTAAGCAAGCAATATCCGCATCTTTGGTAGCACGGCCAATAATTTTATCGCGCACAAAGCCACCAATCAAATAGGTTTCTACCTGTAGTTCGGCAGCTGCCGCTGCAATTTTTTTAAAAATGAATGATTCTCGCTGTGAGCATGAAATTTGCATAACTGCAAAAGTAAGGTTAGGTATGCAAAACTGATAGATACTGCAAAATTATCGTTTTACATCTGTTAAGTCATTTCGCTTGCTTTCAAAGGGTGATTGAGGCGTTACAAGAAAATGGCAGCCAAAACATAATCGGCAAGCAAAATTAGAATACAGCTAACAACCACTGCACTAGTACTAGCCCTACCAATTTCTAAAGCCCCACCTTTTACATGATAACCAAAATAAGCAGGCACACTACTAATAATAAAGGCATAGGTGTAGGCTTTGTACAAAGCAAATTGTACGTTGTACAAATTTAGGTTTTGGCGTAGGCCATTGTCGAAAACATCGTTAGCCAATATACCGGTAAGTGAACCGGCCACTCGACCACCCCAAATGCCTAAAAAAGCAGATATTACAATTAATGCAGGAACAACAACAAGCGCAGCTATTATTTTCGGTAAAATCAAATATGCTCTGGAATTGATACCCATTGTTTCTAAAGCGTCTATTTGTTCGCTAATGCGCATATTGCCCAATTCGCTAGCTATTTTGCTGCCAATTACACCAGCTAATACAATACTGAGAACTGTTGGGGACAATTCTAGAATCATACTATCCCGTACAATTTGGGCAATTGTAGAAGATGGTACTAAGGGCGAAACCAATTGATAAGCCGTTTGAACAGTGGTTACGGCTCCTAAAAATACAGAAATGATAATTACTATAGGCAATGCACCAATACCTATTTCGGCACATTGATGCATAAACTCTTTCCAATACATTTTGTGATTTTCAGGCTTTGTAAACATGCCTTTCAACATAATTACGTAGGCGCCTAAATGGGTAAATAGGGTCATAATGACGGCTGTGTTTTCAAGAAAAATAGTGGTTAAAAGTAAAAAGAAACGAGCGAATCGACTACTTTTTATTCTTAACCACTATACTTTGTACGAATTGCGTTAGCTATTACGAATTTTTGCTATTGCGTAAACGTTGCCAATAATCCGTATAGGCATCGAAAGCATTTGCTTCCGATTTGTGTTTGTTTTGTGCATCCAAAACGGCTACCAATGCGATGTTTACAATATCTCTTACGCTACTGCCTAATTGCAATACGTGTACAGGTTTTTTAATCCCCAATAATATTGGTCCTACTGCATCTACGCCACCCACTTCTTTCATTAAGTTGTAGGCAATGTTACCGGCAGAAAGGTTAGGGAAAATTAAAACATTGATATTTTCGTTCACAAGCGTACTGAAAGGATAATTTTCACGTAATATTTCTTGGTTAAATGCCAAATTACTCTGCATTTCGCCATCAATAATGAGCGATGGATTTCTTTCTTTTACCAATCGGGTTGCTTCGCTCACTAGTTTAGCTTCAGGGGAATTGCTGCTGCCAAAATTGCTGTAACTCAACATAGCAATGCGGGGTTTGATGTTCAGGTTACGAACAGCTTTTGCTACCAATAAGGTTATTTCGGCTAATTCTTCCGCCGTAGGATTGAAATTAACAGTTGTGTCTGCTAAAAATAAAGGGCCTTTTTTGGTTAACAGCATGTACATTCCTGCAATTTTGCCCATTTGTTCTTCTGTTCCAATAATTTGCAATGCAGGTTTAATTGCATCCGCATAGTTGCGAGTAAGTCCGGAAATAACGGCGTCGGCTTCGCCTGTTTCAAGCATCATACAACCAAATCGGTTACGGTCTTGCATCGATTTTACCGCTTCTTGGTACATGAGTCCTCTACGCTGTCTTTTTTGAAACAACAAATTGCCAAAATGTTCTCTTTTTTCGGTTTGTGACTCGTTTCTTGGGTCAATAATGGGCAGGTCGGACAAATCAATGTCGTTTTCAGCAGCGATAGCTTCAATTTTTTGAGGATTACCCAACAATATTGGGTAGGCAATTCCTTCTTCGTAAGCAACACTTGCCGCTTTTAATATTTTTAAATTGTCTGCCTCACTAAATACCACGCGTTTGGGATCGCGTTTTGCTTTAGCACTCATGGCTCTAAGCAAAGAATTGTCATGTCCTAAGCGTTTTTCTAATTGATTGGTATACGCTTCCCAATTATCAATACTTTTTTGGGCAACGCCACTTTCCATTGCAGCCAAAGCTACTGCCGGAGCTACGGTACTGAGCAGTCGTGGATCTACCGGTTTTGGAATAATGTATTCAGGACCAAAACTTAGGCTTTTTTGGTTGTACGACATACTTACAATATCCGGTACAGGCGTTTTGGCCATAGCTGCCAAAGCTTTAACGGCTGCCAATTTCATTGCTTCATTGATGCCGGTTGCACGCACATCTAAAGCGCCTCTAAATATGTACGGAAAACCTAGTACGTTATTTACCTGATTAGGATAATCACTTCTACCCGTTGCCATAATCAAGTCGGGACGTGCGCCCATTGCGGCATCATAGGCAATTTCGGGATCGGGATTGGCTAAGGCAAATACAATGGGATTGGGCGCCATTGACTGTACCATTGCAGGTGTTACTACATTGGCTATACTTAAACCAATAAATACATCTGCACCTTCAAAAGCCGTTTCTAAGGTTTCTTGCGCATGGTCAACGGTAGTTGCAAATTCCTTTTTGGTACCTTTAATGTCATCACGGCCTTCATGAATGATCCCCTTGCTATCGAACATCAATAAATTTTCCTTTAGAGCGCCAAGAGCCATGTAAATTTTGCAACATGAAATGGAAGCAGCTCCAGCCCCATTAATAACAAATTTTACATGCTCAATTTTCTTTCCTTGAATTTCTAATGCGTTGAGTAGTGCTGCACCACTAATGATAGCTGTGCCGTGTTGGTCGTCGTGCATTACCGGAATTTTCATCTGTTCTTTTAGCTTTTCTTCTATGTAAAAGCATTCCGGTGCTTTGATGTCTTCTAAGTTGACTCCTCCAAAAGTAGGTTCTAGTGCTTTAACTATTTGAACAAATTTTTCGGGGTCTTTTTCATTAATTTCAATGTCAAATACATCAATATCTGCAAATATTTTGAATAAAACACCCTTACCTTCCATTACCGGCTTACCAGCTTCGGGGCCAATATCTCCAAGGCCTAATACGGCCGTTCCATTGCTGATTACTGCTACCAAATTGCCTTTTGCAGTGTACTTGTAAACATCTTCGGGATTGTGAAAAATTTCCATACAAGGGGCTGCAACACCGGGACTGTAAGCGAGGCTTAAATCGCGTTGAGTTTTAGCTTCCTTGCTCGATATTACTTCAATTTTTCCGGGTCTACCACTCGCGTGATACTCTAAAGCTTGCTCTTTCAAGGCATTTTTTTGTTTACTCATAGGTCTCTTTTTTCTTGTTCTATGCTTATTTGATGCTTCGTGTAGTTGGTCAATCCGCTTCTACAGAAGCTACTGTTTGTTACAAACGGTGTAATTTTAAAGAAAGTTGTAATAGTTATTGAAAAGATTCTTTTATTTGAAGCGCAACAGTTGAACCATTTTTCGCCTTCGGTCCTGCCTTTTGCTATTACTCCTCGCCACAATTCCCGTGCACCAACCTTCAGCTGTGGGGTAGCCGCGTCAGTCAGGGCTATAGGTTCGGGTTTTGAATATATAGTAAGCCATTAGGCGCTAGTTTAAAATTGATGGAAGGAGCTGATTTTTAGATCCAATTTTGAGCGAAATGGGTCATTTTTTCGCCATAGTTGAAAATTGATGCAACAAAAAGTAAGACACTTAGAAATATTTATGTTAATTTGTTGACAAATGGCAAACAAACTTTTATGTGTTTTCTAATACACTTGCACCCAACCAAGCCATCACGCCCATACCCAATTCTATTGCTCGATCATCTATATCAAACTTAG